>CAKZOF010000781.1 GCA_937135995.1 uncultured Pyrinomonas sp. | reverse complement strand
GTTGTTGCGCGGCGGCGAGGTCTGGATGTACTACGGCGCCGCCGATACTTGCATCGGGCTGGCGACGGCCAAGCTCGATGACTTGTTGGAATTCGCGCGCCGCGCCTAGCGCAAGTAGAGAGAGCAGGCGAGCGGTTCTGGCGAACGCCAGGCACGCGTTTGGCCGAACTTGCGCGAGGTTGCGACGGCGGCGCGCTCTCCGCTACAATTCACCTTTTCAAACCATAAGCGTCGCTTCGGTCGTGTGAAGCGGCGACTTCCGGAAGACAAGAGATCCAGCTATGTTGAAATATTTGAGCCGCATGGAGCGGACGCGAAGCGCCATCATTATCGGCTTCGCTTTGTTGATGGGCATCAGCCTCATCTTCTTCTACGCTCCGGGAAAGTTGGACTACATGCACCCCGAGGCTTTGGCGCGTCAGACGCTGGCGCGCGTCGGCGATGAAAAGATCACCGTCGGCGAATTCAGCGTGGTGCGGGACGATTACATGGCGAGATTCGGCGGGCCGATGGTGCTATTGCAGTTGGGCGGCGACCGGTGGATTCTCAACGAGATGATCAACGATCGCGTGCTGCTGCAAGAGGCCGAACGGCTTGGACTCGTCGCTTCCGACGCGGAAGTAGCCGAACAGATACGCCGTCTCTACAGCGACGCCTCGGGCAAATTCATCGGCTTCGATCGCTACGAAAAGGCTGTCACCGAGCGTTTCGGCAGCATACCGGATTTCGAGCGCCAAGTTCGCATCGGGGTGACCAAAGCGAAGCTCTATGCGTTCATCACCGCCGGCGTGCAGGTCTCCGAAGAGGACGTGCTCGACGACTTCAAACGTCGTAACACCAAATTCGACCTCGTCTACGTGCCGGTGACGGTGGACAAGTTGGCGCAAACGATCGAACCTTCCGAGCAAGAGTTGCGCGATTTCTACGAAGCGCACAAGACCGATTTTCGCATCAACGAACCACAGAAGAAGATCCGTTACCTTTTCATCGAACAGGAAAAGGTCGGGCAGAAGATCAAGCTCTCCGACGAGGATTTGCGCGCAGAGTACGACAAGCTCGCGCCCGAAAACAAGCTGGCTGGCGTACGTGTGCAGCAGATCGTGCTCAAGGTGGCGCGGCCTGAGCTCGACGCCGAGGTTCGCGCCAAAGCCGACGAGTTGGTCCAGAAGCTGCGCGGCCCCGACGGCAAGGCGAGCGAGCAGGCTTTCGCCGATGCGGCGCGCGGCAATTCCGAAGATCCGGCGACGGCGCGCGCGGGCGGATATCTGCCGCGTCCGGTGCGCCGCAATACGAACAAGCCGGATGACCCGCTGCAACAGACGCTCGATGCCGAAGAGGGCCAAGTGATCGGTCCGGTCAAGTACGGCAACGCCTACTTCATCTTTCGCCGCGGCGCCGCCGTGCCGAAGACCTTCGAGGAAGCGAAACGTGAGCTGGAAGTTTCGTTGCGCAATCGTCTCTCTTACAATGCGGCCGCGCAGCTCGCCGACCGCGCCGCAGCGATGTTGCGCGAGACCAAGGACGTGGAGCGAGTCGCCCAACAACTGGCGGCCGAAGCGAACATGTCGCCGCGCGAGATGGTGCGCGAAACTCCTTACATCGTGCGCGGCGATGACGTGCCGAACATCGGCGTCAACCCGCAGTTCGAAGAGGCCGTCGAAGAACTCAAGGAGATCGGCGACGTCGGAAACAAGGTCGGCGTCCGCAACGGCTTCGCCATCCCGCTCTTGATAGATCGGAAGGAGCCGCGCACGCGCGAGTTCGAAGAGGTGCGCGACGACGTGCGCAATCGTTTGCGACGAGAGCGCGCCGCGGAGAAGCTCGAACAGGTAGCGCGCGACATCGCCGCCAACGCGCAGAGTCCGGCTGATCTGAAAGCGCTCGCGGCGAGGTACGGCCTGCAAGAGCAGACGGCCACCGACTACAGACTCGAGACGCCGCTCAACGAAGTGGGAACCAACCCGGCCGCCGACGAAGCAATCTATCGCCTGCAGGCCGGTGAAGTGACCAAAGAGCCGGTCAAGATGGGCGATTCGTGGGTCGTCATCGGAGTCAACAAGCGCACCGAAGCCGATCTTACGGAATTCGCCAAGCGGCGCGATGAGTTGATGGAAGAGGCATTGGCGGAGCGCCGCGCACGTGTCTTCGACGACTTCCTCAGAGAAGCGCGCGCGCGCATGGAGCGCGAAGGCCGGATCAAGATTTACGAGGACATCCTGAAAAAGGTCGCGTCAGAGCCGTTTGTCTCGGAGAACCGACCGGGACAGAAAGCGCCGCTTCTCGATCCGAAACTCATCTTCTTGCGCCGAGCGGTTGCGTGAGCGCGGAGAACTCTACGTCGCCGAAGAAGCCGCTTCTTGCGAAGACGGATCGGGCGCGATCAAGAGCTTCGCTTTCAAGCCCTCTGCGCCGCGCGATGGCTTGAAGTTAGGGCAAGCAACGATTCGCCTTGCCGTCCTCGTACACAGAGAAGACCGCGATCCCTTTGTAGATCGCCTACAGAAAAGGCAGCGGAAAGCTCGGCGCCTTTAAGCCTACAAAGAGAAAACCACAACCCCTTGTGGATCGACCGCAAGAGGTTGTGGTTTTTCGTCTCCGGGGAGGAGAAGCGATTAAAGTTCGCGCACGAGGTTGCCGACTTCGGACTGTGGCAGTTGCAGTTGAAGCTGAACCTCGTTGCCTTGCGTCGTGACGTTCAGGTTGCCGAGCGCGACTTGGGCAAGGCGTCCGCGACTTCCCGGGAGTTGCGAGGCCATGGCGCTGCCAATCTGTTTGATCGCCGCAATCG
>CAKZOF010000780.1 GCA_937135995.1 uncultured Pyrinomonas sp. | reverse complement strand
CATCGACGCCGTGACGGACGGCGTCTCCGGCGGCTTGGCCGGGATCGCCGGACCGGAGGCGGCCTGCCCGGCCATGACCGGTTGCGCCATGACCTGTTGCGTTGTGACCGGTTGCGTTGTGACCGGTTCTGCCGCGACCGGGTCGGCGGCGGCGCTCGGCGCCGCCGGGCTCGGCGCCCGCGCGGCCCGCGGCGAAGGCCGGGGCGAGGTCGCGGACGGTCTTCATGGCGCCTTCGGCGACCTGTTTGGCCTGCTGGACGTGTTCGCGGAAGAGTTCGGGGTCGTTGGGCCCGATGCGGCTGAGGTTGGAGATCTCCATGCGGATGGCGGTGAGCATCTGGCCCACCTGGTCGTGCAGCTCGAGCGAGAGGCGCTTGCGCTCGGCCTCCTGGGCCTGGACGAGCTTCTGCGACAGCTCGCGCATTTCCTGTTCGGCGGCGCGGGCGCGCTGCTCGAGGCGGAAGCGATCGAGGCGAGGTCGGGTGTGTGCCGCCTGCGTTTTGTCGTCAGCGATCGGTCGCCGATTTCATGGCGCGGTGCACCGGGGCCGGTGATCCTCTTCGGCGAGGACGTCGCAGCAGAGTTGCAACGCAGCTTGCAACGCTTCAAAACGCTGGTGGAAGTCGCCGGAGCGCTTCCAGTAGAGGCCGGTTCTCGTGTCGCCGTCGACGATGCTGTTAGCGACGGCACAGAGTGGCAACGGTTCTCAATCTCTCCAGCGGACTCATTCGACGCGGCCACTGATGCGACTCAGCGCGAGCTTTCGGCGGACACCGTGCCACGATCCGTCATCGAGGAGAGCGCTCCAACACAGGGCAAACGATCCGCAGTGAAAGAATCCTGCGAAGATTTCGAACGCGGGGCGACACTTGGTCCGGTCGCAGCAGAGAGTTTCGCCCAAAAGCCGTCGCCCTCTGTTTCCGGTGGAGTGTCGGATGGGACGGGGCGGAGCGGGACGCTTGATGATAGCAGTCGAAGGCGCAGTGCGTTCCCTTGGGTTCATGCGTTCGTCTTCTTCGCCATCGCCTTTAGTTCTGGTGTCTTCGTCTGGTTCGCTAGACAAGCGACGTTGATGCGTAGTGCCCAGACGCATGCAGAATCTGCGCCGGAATCGATCCCCGACCTGAAGACGGACAAGGCGGCCCCAGCGCTGCGTGCTGAAAACACTGCGCCGTCGCCGACCGCAGCGGACGAGTTGCGCGCGAAAGTCACTGAGTGGGCGCAAGCGACCAACCGAGGCGATCTAGACGAGTTGATGCGGTTCTATGCGCCTGTGCTCGACCGTTACTATTTACAGCGCGGCGTCGCGCGCGCCAGCGTAAGGGCGGACAAGGCGCGGTATCTATCAGGCGGCCAGCACTTCAGACTGGAGATCGCCATGCCGCGCATCGTTCTATCGCCCGATGGGCGGCGTGCTACTATGACGTTCCTCAAAAGGTTTAATTTCGCGCAACGGCGAGGGGTAGCCACGCAACAGTTGATTTGGGAGAGGAATGGCGATTGGCAGATCGTCAGCGAGCGGGATCTTGCGGTCCGTTGATTGAGATCAGAAGTCCGCGCTAGCATTGTGCCGAGCGACGTCAAACCAGTTAGCTCGGTGGTGGGTGGTTTTCTGTAAACTGCGCAATACCGATTGCAGTGCCGCGGGGCCAAAGCGTGAAGACTTATGTGTCGAGAAAGAAGAAGGCGACCCCGACGAGGTCGCCTTCAACCGCTCCTCCATCTCAACGCCCTTCTTAATCTCCGGTCGCTGGCGAGGCTGCTTGCGGCTCTAGTTTCTCCAATCCGATGCGCATCGCGTAGAACGAACGCCACACGAAGACGAGCGAGACGGCGAGAAACGCCGCGGCCAGAATGTGGCTGGCGCTGGCACCGTAGTCGCTCGTCAACTTCACGGCCAGTTCGACGGCCAGCAACCCGAACAGCGTCGTGAACTTGATGACCGGATTCATTGCCACGGACGAGGTGTCCTTGAACGGGTCGCCCACCGTGTCGCCGACGACCGTGGCGGCGTGGAGTTCGGTCCCTTTCTGTTTGAGTTCGACTTCGACGATCTTCTTGGCGTTGTCCCACGCGCCACCCGCGTTGGCCATGAAGATCGCTTGATAGAGGCCGAAGACAGCGATCGAGATCAGGTAGCCGATGAAGAAATAAGGTTCGACGAAAGCGAACGCGAGTGTGGCGAAGAAGATCGCCAAGAATATGTTGAACATGCCGCGTTGCGCATAGCGCGTGCAGATTTCGACCACGCGCTTGCTGTCGGTGACCGATGCTCTCTCGACGCCCTCGAGCCGGATGTTCCGTTTGATGAACTCCACAGCGCGATAGGCGCCGGTGGTCACGGCTTGCGTCGAAGCGCCCGTAAACCAGTAGATCATCGCGCCGCCAGTGATCAAACCGAGGAAGAACGGCGCGTGAAGCAACGACAGGTTCTGCGTGTTGGTCGTCAACCCAGCCGTCAGCGCCATGATGATCGAGAAGATCATGGTTGTCGCGCCAACCACCGCCGTGCCGATGAGCACCGGCTTGGCGGTGGCTTTGAAGGTGTTGCCCGCGCCGTCGTTCGCTTCGAGCAAGTGCTTGGCGCGTTCGAAGTGGACCGCGCGTCCGAAATCGCGCCTGATCTCCTCTTCGACGTCGGGCACCTGTTCGATGAGCGATAGCTCATAGACCGACTGCGCGTTGTCCGTCACCGGCCCATAGGAGTCGACGGCGATCGTCACCGGTCCCATGCCGAGGAAGCCGAAGGCGACCAACCCGAAGGCGAACACGGGCGCGGCGACCATCAACGCGCTCAAGCCCATCGCGCTGAAATAGTAAGCGACCGCCATCAAAGCAACGATGCTGATGCCGAGCCAGTAGGCGGAGAAGTTGCCGGCGACGAAACCCGACAAGATGTTGAGCGATGCGCCACCTTCTTGCGACGAGGTGACCACCTCTTTGACGTGGCGCGATTCGGTCGAGGTGAAGACTTTGACGAGTTCCGGAATGATCGCGCCCGCCAGCGTCCCGCACGAGATGATGGTCGCCAGCTTCCACCAGAGCGTCGCATCGCCGCCGAGATCCGGGATGATCAGGTAGGAGACGACGTAGGTGAGCGCGATCGAGATGATCGAGGTCAACCAGACGAGGTTCGTCAACGGCTGTTCGAAGTTCATCTCCGTCGCGTTGCCATAACGCGCGCGCGCGATCGCTTCGTTGATGAAGTAGGAAAGAGCGCTCGCGATGACCATCATGATGCGCATCATGAAGATCCAGACGAGCAACTGGACCTGCACGGTCGGATTCGGCACGCCCAACAGGATGAAGGTGATGAGCGCGACGCCCGTCACACCGTAGGTTTCGAAACCGTCAGCCGTGGGGCCGATCGAATCGCCCGCGTTGTCGCCCGTGCAGTCGGCGATCACGCCCGGATTGCGCGCGTCGTCTTCCTTGATGCCAAAGACGATCTTCATCAGGTCCGAACCGATGTCGGCGATCTTGGTGAAGATGCCGCCTGCGATGCGCAGCGCCGCCGCGCCCAAAGATTCGCCGATGGCGAACCCGATGAAGCACGGACCGGCGTATTCGCCCGGCACGAAGAGCAGGATGAAGAGCATGATCAGCAGCTCGACGCTGATCAAGAGCATCCCGATGCTCATGCCGGCCTTGAGCGGGATCGAATAGACCGGAAAGGGCTTCCCTTCGAGGCTGGCAAAGGCCGTGCGCGAATTGGCGAAGGTGTTGACGCGAATGCCGAACCACGCGACGCCGTAGCTGCCGGCGATGCCGATCAGACTGAAGAGCAGGATGATCAGCACGCGCGAAGCTTCAAAGCCGAGCAGGAAGCCGAAGTAAAGGACGATGATAACGGCAATGAAGCTTTCGAGGATCAACAGGAATTTGCCCTGCGTGACGAGATAGGTTTTACACGTTTCGTAGATCAGCTCCGAAATCTCCCGCATCGCGCGATGCACGGGCAGGTTCTTGAGCTGCATGTAGATGGCCAGCCCGAAGAGCATGCCGAGGAAACAGACGAGCAACCCGATGAGCAGGATGGTGCGCCCGTCGATTCCGAGAAACGAAGCTTGGGCTAGATCGGGCAGCACGAGGCTAGCTTCACCGCCGCCCCGATGCGGAGTCGCACCGTTTCCGTGCGTTTGAGCGAGCGCGCTGGCGCCGCTCGACAAGAGGACGCACAACGCGCCGAAAACGAAGACGGCACGGCGGAGCATGCCGCACCTCAACTCGTTCAACCCTGCGACAATTCTTCTGTGGATCATTTGGCGTTCAGAAAGAAGCGACACTCGAGTTCGCATAACGCTTCCGGTTTCCTTTCATGAATTCAACTTCGATGAGACGAAAAACTTCGCGCGCGCCACGCCCTTAACGGATGAACCACGGCGCGAGCACGAGGCTGACGACCGACATCAACTTGATCAGGATGTTGAGCGACGGCCCCGACGTATCCTTGAACGGATCGCCAACCGTGTCGCCGACCACAGCCGCTCGGTGCGCTTCCGACCCCTTGCCGCCGAAAGCGCCGCCTTCGATCTGCTTCTTGGCATTATCCCACGCCCCGCCCGCGTTGGCCATGAAAAGCGCGAGCATGACGCCGGTCACCGTCGCCCCGGCGAGCAGCCCGCCGAGCGCCTCGATGCCGAGCAGTTTGCCGACGATCACAGGAACGGCGACGGCGCTGATGCCCGGCAGCACCATTTCGCGCAGCGCGGCGCGCGTCGAGATGTCCACGCAGCGGGCCGGATCGGGGCGGCCATCACCCTGCAATAACCCGGGGATCTCGCGGAATTGACGGCGCACCTCTTCGACCATGCCCTGCGCGGCGCGTCCGACAGCGGTCATGGTTGTCGCCGTGATGAAGAAGGGCATTGCGCCGCCAATGAAGAGCCCAATCACCGTCATCGGATCGACGAGATCGAGTCCGCGCGCGCCCAAGCCGACCGCCGACGCGTAGGCGCTGAAAAGCGCCAGCGCCGTCAATGCGGCGCTACCGATGGCGAATCCTTTGCCGATGGCCGCCGTGGTATTGCCGAGCGCATCTAGCCCATCCGTGATCGTTCTGACTTCAGGTCCGAGGCGCGACATCTCAGCGATGCCGCCAGCGTTGTCTGCGATCGGTCCGTAAGCGTCCACCGACATGGTGACGCCCACGGTCGCCAGCATGCCGACCGCGGCGATGGCGATGCCGTACAGGCCGGAGAAGGCGTAGGCCGCATAAGTCGCCGCGCAGATGACGAGCACAGGGAGGAGGACGCTCTGCATCCCAACGGCCAAGCCCGTGATGATGTTGGTTGCCGCGCCGGTGCGTGATGCGTCGGCGATGCGCTGCACGGGGCGCGCGGCTGTGTAGTACTCCGTTGCGAGACCGATCAAGACGCCCGACAGCGTTCCGGCCAACACGGCCCAGAAGGGACTGAGTGCGGCGTAGGGCGTCCCGTCGGCCCGCCGCTGCTCGATGGGAAGCCACTTCGTCAAGAAGAAGGCGCAGAGGAGAAAGAGTCCGGCGGCGATGAAGGTGACCCAACGCAGAGCGGACGCCGGGTTGTTCTTTTCGAAGAGGCGCATCGCGCCGATGCCGACCACCGAGGCGAACAATCCGGCCATGGCGTAGGCGATAGGCAGGCTGACGGCGTTGAAGTTGTTGGTGATCCCCGGCGTCGTCGCGGCGATGGCGATGGCGGCAATGACGGCCCCGACGTAGGACTCGAAGATGTCGGCGCCCATGCCGGCGACATCGCCGACGTTGTCGCCGACGTTGTCAGCGATCACTGCCGGATTGCGCGGATCGTCTTCCGGAATGCCAGCTTCGACCTTGCCCACGAGATCAGCGCCGACGTCTGCCGCCTTGGTGTAGATGCCGCCGCCGACGCGCGCAAACAGCGCGATGGATGATGCGCCCATGGCGAAACCAGAGATCGTTTCGGAAAAGGCACGCCAATCGGCATCGGAAACGAGACGTGGCGCGAAGTAGTTGAAGATCGCGCCGATGCCGACGAGCCCGAGACTGGCGACGCACAGGCCCATCACGGCCCCACCGTGGAACGCAATGCGCAGCGCGTTGGCTTGTCCGGCGGCGCGCGCTGCTTCCGACGTGCGCACGTTGGCGCGCGTTGCGGCCTCCATGCCAGCCAGTCCGGCGAACACCGAGCAGAGGCCACCGGCGATGTAGGCGAGCGCCGTCCCCGCGCCGATGGTCCAGCCGAGAAGCGCGGCGACGACGAGTAGAAAAGGAACGAGCGCTGTGTACTCGCGTTTCAGAAAGGCCATCGCTCCAGCATGTATCTGCTCGGCGATGGAGCGCATCGCTTCGGTACCGGTCGGCTGGCGCCTAATTGAAACGTACGTGAGCGCCGCCAGCACGACGCCGATCAGCCCTGACCAAAGGGCGAAATAGGCGACGCGCGAAGACGCAACGAAACCGAAACTCAGAGCCTCCGAGAAGGCCACCACTTGCAAGATCCCTTTCCTTTTGGAACCGGTCTTCAGGATTTCGGCGAGAACGCAAGAAGCAACGCTTCCTACGCGCCAAGCCGAAAAAGCGACGAACGGGAGTCGGCGTTCAAAGGGAGCAATTATGGCCGATTCCGGGCGGGAATGTCCATCGCCGGAAAAAGTTTCGTTCTGGCCGGTGGGTTTGTTTGAAATTGCGTTGCGCTGTCTGCGGGATTTTAGACTTGACTTTTTGAGGGGGCCAGGTCGAACCACGCTCCGTCAGCGCTGCACTGCGCCGACAGCGGCTGAGCCTCAAACCACTTGAGCTCTAGGTGCTGGCAATCCGCTCGGTGCGAGCCTTGATCTTTATTGTTCGCGGGCGCTCGATCTTACGGCAACTCGTTGCTTGTTGACTCTGCTTTCGGACGCCGCCGCTTCACCACCACCCGCTCCGGCGGCGGCCCACTGCCGTGGTATGTGAGCCAAGTCGGTTCTGTTGCATAATTTGGACCTAGAAGCAACA
>CAKZOF010000779.1 GCA_937135995.1 uncultured Pyrinomonas sp. | reverse complement strand
CGAAGTTATTGATGAAATATTGGCGGACGAGCGCCGCGCCACCAGCCACCGCTGGCGTCGAGTGGCTCGTGCCCGAAGAGGCCGTGTACCACTGCTGACCGACGGGGAAGAAGTTGCTCGTCCCCGGACCGGCGCAGACGCCGCTAGCATCGAAGCACGAATCAGCCTGACCGTTCGCCGGCGGGTTGCTCACCTGAAAGACGCCGCCCGTGACATGAGTACCAGGCGCGACGATGTCCGGTTTCTTGCGTCCGTCGGCGGTCGGTCCACGGCTCGAGAACGAGATCATGTCGTTGGCGCTATCGGCTCCCGCGTCGCTGATGCCGCACTGATCAGCAGCACCGAATGGATGAACGTTCTCGCTCGCACCGACCGAAATCACGTTCTTCGCTGTCCCCGGACTGCCGACGGTGTTGGCATTTGGTCCAGCATTGCCTGCGGCAAAGACGATCACCATCTCCTGATTGCCCGGCGCGGGAACCGCAGAGTTGGCTTGCTGCGCATCGCGCACGAGCGAATCATACTGTTGGGCGTCCAAGGTGTAGGTGTTGGCTCGTGATCCCCAGCTATTGGTGCTGATGCGTGCTCCGTCGCGGTAGGCCCGCGCCTGAAGGTTGAAGTAGTTCGGGCTCGTGAAAGTGTCTGGATCGAAAACCACCGAAGAACCGACGCGGACGAACGGACACACCCCCAACCCATAACGATAACCGCTCGTATCGGCATGCGGGAAGCTGTTCAGGCTGGCCGGAATGTAACCGGCGACGATGTGGGCGTTGAGGGTGCCGTGTCCATCGCACCCTTGCAGCGTGCTGCCCGCGTTGGGGGTTCCTTCCAAGCGGTTGTAGACGACGCGGCTTGTCCCTGGACGCACGCCCAAACGGTAGAGCGCAAAGTGATTGGGTGACGTGGTCGCGTTGTCGATGCCGCTGTCGGAAACATCAACGGCGAAACCGGAGGCATCGAACTGCGCTTGCGTGAAACCCCAACTGGCAAGCAGATCGAAGTAGCCCGGTCCACTCGGCACGTTGCCGTTGAGCAATCCGGAGACGATGATGTTCTGCCGCTCATCGCGCTTTTGCGGGATGAAGTAAGGCTGAATGGAGACGACTTCGGGTTGCGCAGCCAGCTGTTCGAGCGCGTCAGGCGAAAGGCGCACAATCACGTTTCGGTAACCGAGTGCTTCTTCTTCGCGCAAGATGCCATCGAGTTTGAACTTGTCGATGATGCCCAAAGTTTCAGCGTTGGCTGCCTTGTCGGCCACCATCTGAACAGCATAGAGGTCGTGGGCTAAGCCGCTCTTGCCGATGGCGACAGCGCGCGCTTCGGGATCGATCTTGTACTGATCGAGGTAAGCGCCATCCCATTGCGCAAACGAGGACTGCGTTGTCATCTCATGGACGCGAGCAAGGCTCGCTGCATCGCCATACACAAGATAGGCGTTATGCGGGATGTACGTGACGATGTCGACGCCGGTCTTAACGAGTTCATCGTACCACTCGGGTTTGATCGGACCGGCAAATTGCACCAAGTGAAGACGCTTGCCTTCGAAATAGGTGATCTGCTTGCTGAGCGCTTTCGCCTCAGTCGTCGTTGTGTCGATTGGACCTGCATTAAGCAGGATGAGATTATACTGATCGACTATTTCGGCCGTGGCTGTCTGTGCCAGCGCACGGGCAATGGAATCACCAGCTTCATAGAGCGCGAAGCTTCCGTAATCAGCGATCAGCCGCGCGCCGCCAGCGCGCAAGGCACTTCTCGTTTGTGGATCGTTGACGCGAACCTTGTGCGCCGTTGGCGCAGCTTCAGCGCGCGCGGCAAAGCGCGGCAACGACGCCCAGATAAGTCCCGCTGCAAGACACAGCGAAAGAGCTAGAGCAAAGATGCGATACCTCATTGTCGTGACGCCTCCTGAAGTTCCTGTGCGAACACCTAAAGGCGCGGGTTCTAACTGCTGGGACAGAGGTCGAGTCCCAACCCGCCCCTTCTGTTACCTCCTAGACTCAATCCCTGAACGATGCAAAGACAAAGGCGGCGCCGGATTAAACCGACGCCACCGAATGTAACTTCGTCGTCAAGCGGCGCAATGTGCGACGGTGAACCGGCCACCGGGCGCGACCACGCGCGCTCTCTTTGCGGCTTGCTTGTTGAGGCGCATCTCGTGACGGAGACGTGCCCTCGCTTGGCAAAGGCAAATCGACGCGAAACCACTATCAACTCACCGCTTTCCGAATCGAACTCGAAAGCGCGTTGACTAATGAAACTCTCGCTCCTTCGGTATGCTCACGCACTCCGCCGCACGGCAAGGGGAGGCCCTGTTGTCCGCATGGCTTTCGAGTCGAAAGTGGCAACTTCTTCTGTACAAAGAAGTTGTGTCTGTTAGACGCCCGGGCACGCCCCATTCTCACGATCGAAAATGAGGCGTTCAAGCGTCTTTAAGCGGGGATTCCGACGCGACGTTGAATGCCATCCTTGGTGCTACGCTCGCCCAAGTCAACGCATCAGGACGAAAGGCTCAGGCACGCTCTTCCGTCTTGCGCTTTGTTGCAATCCTCTTCAACAGAGGAGCAAATGCTCGGCTATGAAGCGCCAGTTCTGTCTTCCGATGACTTATTTCCAAAAAGAAGAGGCGCTTCGCAGCCAAAGCGACGAGGTCGCTATTCCCGCTTTCCGCTTCAGAGCGTCTGGCGTTGTACAGCGGCGCGAGCCTTCTTGTCAAGTAAGAAATATTTATAATGAGTATCTAGTTATTTAGAGTTCTTATGGGTCCGGTGTGCGCCGTCGCGCCGCTGTCGACCTTTTTGCTTGACGTAACCAGCCCTTCGAGTTGTCGCCCGCGCACCGGTGCGCTTACAATCAAAAGGCGAAACGGGTTTTTCCCGAACTCTCTTCCGAGGAGCGTCGTTTGATGAGTAAGACCGGACTGCTTGTGGCGTTCGCGATGCTGCCAGCGCTTTACATCCAAAACGGATCGTGCGGCACGCGCCCCAAGGACAGCACGCGCAATGTGCCGTCCTCGGCTGAAGCGAACCGATCAAGCGTCGGCAAAGGGGCTCGCATGCAAGATCGAACCGTGGCGACTGGACTCTGGGGCGGGCGTGGCATCAGCCTGCAAGTTGATGAACGCGGAGCGCGGGTCGAATACGACTGTGCGCATGGCGAAATCACCGGGCCGTTGTCGTTGAACGACCGCGGTGAGTTCGAAGCCGCCGGCAAGTACGTGCCGGAAACGCCTGGGCCCACGCGCGTCGGCGCAGAGTACGAACACATGGCGCGCTACGCCGGGCGCGTCCAAGGTGACCGCATGACTTTGACCGTGACGCTCGCCGACACGCAAGAGAAGATCGGGACCTTCACGCTCGAACACGGACGTGGTCCGGCGCTAGTCAAATGCCAGTGAAGAGCCTGAAGAAAAGGCATCAACGTGGCGATGATGCGCAAGGCCGGCGCGTCGAGCGGAACATCAAACACCCCAAGCCAGCAAGACCAGAAGCAACCCCGAGCGCAAGGAAGACGGCGACCTACGGTAAACCGCTCCGTTCGACCAAACCCGAAAGCGATGCAGCGATGATGACGACGATGCAGCCGATCGCCAGCGTTGTGATGAAACTCGTCGCCGCGAAACCGTTCATCGTCGAAATTCTTTTCGTCCGGAGCAGGCCGAGCTGGATCAGCCTTCCTCTTTGGAGGCTCCCTTGCTAGCCGATTTCGGCAGCGTGCACGCGCTCTTCCACCGAAGGATGGGCGTACAGCAGTCGTCCGGCGACGATGGTTGCCACCGCGGCTCCTTGAAAAGCCCAACCATCGAAGGGCGTGTTGCGACTCTTCGAACGGGAACGACGCGCCTCGAAGGTCCAGCGGAGATCTGGATCGAGCACTGTCACGTCGCCCCAAGCGCCCGCGCGGAGCGTGCCGCGCCCTTGGAGACCGAAGATGCGCGCTGGGTTGGTCGCGCAGAGTTCGATCAGCCGTTCCAATCCGATAATGCCGCGATGCACGAGGCGGTCGAAAGCCAATCCGATGGCCGTCTCCAACCCCGTGATGCCAAACGGCGCGCGATCGAACTCCAACGCTT
>CAKZOF010000778.1 GCA_937135995.1 uncultured Pyrinomonas sp. | reverse complement strand
GCGACCTTGCGCAGGCCGGAAGACGAGTCATCACCTATTCGGTCGCGCACCAAGCCGACATCACGGCGCGCGATATCGCGCTTTCGCTTGACGGGATGAGCTTTGTGCTGGAGACGCCAGCGGGGCGCACGCCCGTTCGCTCTCCGCTCGTCGGCCAGCCACACGTCTACAACACGCTCGCCGCTGTTGGCGCAGGACTGGCGCTCGGCTACGACCTCGAGGCCATACGCCAAGGGATCGAACGCTGCACCGGCGCGCCCGGCAGGTTCGAGCGCGTCGCGCACGCGGAAGATTTCGCCGTCATCGTCGATTACGCCCACACAGACGACGCACTGGCCAACGTCTTGCGAACCGCGCGTGCGCTCGCGCGTGGACGGGTCATCGTCGTTTTCGGTTGCGGCGGCGACCGCGACCGAACTAAACGCGCTCCCATGGGACGGACGGCAGCCGAGCTAGCCGATCTCGTCATCGTCACTTCGGATAATCCACGCACGGAAGACCCGGAAGCGATCATCGCCGAGATCGAAGTTGGGTTGCGCCAAGTCGGCAAGCCTTATGAAAAGATCGCCGACCGGCGCGAAGCGATCTGGCGCGCCATCGAACTTGCAAAGCCGGGCGATGTTGTGATAATTGCCGGCAAAGGGCACGAAGATTACCAGATCGTGGGGACGCAAAAGGTTCACTTCGATGATCGAGAGGTGGCGCGCGAAGCCTTGCTCCGGCGGTCGGGTGGGCGCTGAACACGTCGTTTGGCGATCCGGTCGGGTCCGTCTTGGTTCGGAGCAGCGCGAACTCGCTGGACCACCTCAACGGGTGGACTGTTTCTTCAAAAAAGCGTGAAGGCCCTGTGAAATCAGTGGGCTATCATTCGAGTTTTGGTCGAGCGGGTTTTTGCTTTACTCGTCCGTGAACCGACCGCGATTCTTCCGTTTTTGCCCGACAAACCGAGCGAGCGTGTCCGGAAGGGGGGAGCACGCGATGAGAATCGTCGTCACAGGAGCGAGCGGCCTGATCGGGTCGGCGCTCGTGCCGAGTCTTCTTTCCAAGGGCCATCGAGTGATTAGACTGGTCCGGCGCAAACCAACAACGACGAGGCCCGATGGCTCAACCGAGGTCTTCTGGAACCCGATGCTGGGCCAATTGGATGACGGTTTTCTCGAAGAGTGCG
>CAKZOF010000777.1 GCA_937135995.1 uncultured Pyrinomonas sp. | reverse complement strand
CAACGCGAAACAGATGGATCAAGGGATCTTCATTACCTTCGAAGGCATCGACGGAAGCGGGAAATCCACACATCTACGCTTACTCGCCAGCGAGCTACGGCTCCGTGGCTACAACCTCGTGACGACGCGCGAACCCGGGGGGACACCGCTCGGCGCAAAGTTGCGCGAACTGTTGCTCGAGGCTGAAGAACCGGTCGATGCGCTCGCCGAGCTCCTGCTCTACGCCGCGGATCGCGCGCAACACGTGCGCACGCTCGTCCGCCCGGCGCTTGCCACCGGGCACATCGTCCTATCGGACCGTTACGCCGATGCGACGGTCGCTTACCAAGGGGCTGGGCGGGGTTTTCCGCCCGAACTCATCGCCGACGTCGTGCGCATAGGATGCGACGGACTCCGCCCGCACCTGACGCTGGTCCTTGACGTGCCGGTGGCGACGGCGCGCGCGCGCTTGCGCCAAAGGCGCGATGACTGGGAAGACGAAGATCGCATGGAGCGCGAAGAGATGGAGTTTCACGCGCGCGTGCGCGACGCCTACCGACAGATCGCGGCCTCCGAGCCGGAGCGCGTGCGGCTCGTCGATGCAAGCGGGTCGGTCGAAGAAACGCACGCCCGCGTCATGCAGATCGTTTTGCCGTTTGTGGAAGCGCGCTGCCGGACGGCGGACGGGTTGAAGCGCATGGCAAACGGTCCAACCTGAAGCGCCGCGCTCTCGTTCCGCCGCCAGCAACACAAATCTTTCGGCTAAAAGCCCGCTTCCAGCCGCTTGCGAAAACGGACGAAACGGTGAGACCCTTTCGCCGATGTTCGACCGACTGAAAGGCAATCGCGAAGTCAAGGATCTCTTCCGTCGCATGTTGGCCAGAGGGCGCGTGGCAAATGCGCTCATCTTCGTCGGCGAAGAGGGCGTCGGAAAGAGAACGTTCGCCATTGAACTTGCCGCCGCGCTCAACTGCCATGCGCGCACTCCTTCGGGCGAAGCGTGCAATCAGTGTTCCGCCTGCCGGCGCATCATGCAGTGGCCGACCGAAGAAGAAACAGACAAACAGATCATCTGGAGCGGTCACCCGGATGTCGGTTTGATCCAACCCGTGGGCCGTCGCATCGTGGTCGAACAGGCGCGCGAACTGGCGCGCGAGGTGAAGAATGCGCAGGGGCAGTCCCGAGACGGGGGGCACCGGAGGCATCGGGGCTAGGACAAGCG
>CAKZOF010000776.1 GCA_937135995.1 uncultured Pyrinomonas sp. | reverse complement strand
GATCACCGAGCGTGAGCGCGGCGCGCTATCCGAAGCCTATCTTTTCTTGCGAATGCTCGAGCACCGCTTGCAGATGGAACACGGCCTGCAAACGCATACCGTGCCGGAAGAGGCCGCACGCCGAGAACTGGTCGCGCGCCGGATGCATTTTGCGGGTCCCGATGCGCTCGCCCGCTTCGACGCTGCGCTCGCCGAACATACGGCCAACGTCCATGCGGCGTTCAAACGCGTGTTCAACCTCCATGACGACACCAGCGCCGTACGCCATGCTGTGAACGGCCGTTTGCCCGAACCGGAGACGTCTTTGGTGAGCGCCAGCGATCCGGAGACGAAGACGCTGCTCTTTTCAGCGCCGATCTTCGCCGCACGCATTGAGGAGCCGACAAGCGAGGCCGAGGTCGTCTGCTGGCTGCGCGACGCCGTCGCTGGCTCGTTGAACCCGCGCCGCGCGTTTGCGAACATTGAGCGTATCGCCGCTTCGCTCGCCAAATTCGAAGGCCGCGTCCGTTGCGACCGAAAGGTCATCGAAGAGCTAGCGCGTTTGTGCGGCGCGTCGGATATGCTCGGCGAGATGATCGCCAGCAATCCGTCACTCATCGAGGCGACGGCCATTCCACGCGAAGCGGTTCTCCGACGCGACCCCTACGCTTTGTTGCGCTCCGCCGTTCACGCGGAAAGCTCTTGGGGCGGCGACCTCTCGGCGCTGCGGCGCACGTGGTCCAGATTGATCGTCGAGATCGGCGCGCGCGATGCGGCGGGCGAACTTTCGCTCGTCGAAGCGAATCGGTTGCAAACTTCGCTGGCCGAAGCCGCTCTCGCCAACGGGTTCTTCGTCGCCTGTCGTGAGGCAGCGCGTCGTTACGGCCGTCCGCCGTCGCCGCCGCGCCTTGCCATCCTCGGCCTCGGGCGGCTGGGCAGTCGTGGCATGGATTACGGCTCCGACCTCGACGTCGTGCTCGTCTACGACGCGGCATCTGGATCGCCGATCGAATCGCTCGCGGCGGACGAAGCGCATGTGCGTTTGGCTGAAACGCTCGTCGTCGCGCTGTCGAGCATGACGCGCGATGGTTATCTTTACCGTGTTGACATGCGTTTGCGGCCCGACGGCAAAAAAGGCGCGCTCGTTGTCAGCGATCGCGCCTTTATCGAATACCTGCGCGAGCGTGCTTCCGTCTGGGAATGGCTCGCTTACGTCAAACTCCGCGCCGTAGCCGGCGATGTCGCCTTCGGCCGCGCGCTGGAGGAAGCATCGCGCCGAGCGATTCACGAAGCGGCGAAAGGGATGGACGTCGTTCTGCTTCGCGAACAAGCCAAGCGCATCCGCGAGCGGCTAGAGCAAGAGCGGGCTGGACGCGGGATCGACATCAAGTTCGGCCGCGGCGGCATGCTGGACGTTTACTTCATCGTGCGCTTTTTGCAACTGCGCGATGACGTGCGCGATCACGGAGATGATCGCTCGACGTTGCGCACCATCGAGCGATTGTGCGAAACGGGCGCGCTCAGCGAGGGCGATTTCATCACGTTGTATCGTGGGTACGACCTGCTTAGGCGCGTGGATCATCACTTGCGGCTCATCGTCGGACGTTCGACCTGCTTGCCGGCAGCTGGACATCCGACGCTCGACGATCTCGCCCGCCGGTTGCGGTTCGCTTCAGCGGATCGCTTGATTGAAGCGATCGTCTCGCACATGATGGCCATGCGCGCTGTCTACCAACGCATCTTCAAGCCGTAAAGCTTATGGCCAGCAACGCGCGCAAAGCGAGAGTGATCGAGGGGAGATCAGGATCGCGACTGGTCGCTTCACGGCGGAAGATTTCAGAGCAAGCCTTCCAAGCGGCTTGCCAGTTGTCCGACCAGATCGCCCTTCGGATCGAGGCCGCCGATGGGCGCACCCACGACGTTGCCCGCGCGGTCGAGAATGACGATGGCAGGTAGTTGATCCACGCCGAGGCGTTTCGAGATGTTGCCCTCGGGATCGCGCAGCACGGTGACGTTTAAGCCGTACTTGCGCGCGAACTCTTTCAGCTGGTCGTCCGAAGCGTAATTCTTCGAGCGCGGTGATTCGGAATCGGTGCTCACCCAGAAGACCTCAACGCCGCGCCCGCGGTAATCATCAGCAAGTCTTTGCACTCCCTGCACCTGCGCGCGCGAGAGCGGAAGCCACGAGGCGCCAAAGGCAAGCACCACCACTTTGCCGCGCAAGCTGCTCGATGTGACGGTTCGCCCATCGAGCGAGCGCAGGGAGAATTCAACCGGCCCAGCGGCTCGCACCGTCAACAAGAAGATGGCGCACGCGGAAAGCAGCGCCATCAGTGCTCGCCTCTTTCTGTTTCGATCAGTCATCTTTCGGTGTCGCTCCTCGTTCGGTCGGTTCGTCAACGCTTCGCGTGCAGAATCTTCAACCGCAGATTTTAGATGTGGTGCGAGGTGATCAGGTTGTCGAAGGACGAAAGAGAATGGCCGCTGATCGCCCGATGGTGATCGGCAAATCAGCGTGACAGAAAATCTCGATGAGTCTTTCAGACCAGTCCAACTTTCGCCTCTCTTCAGAGAAAAATCAGCGCTCAGCGCGGCCGAACACCTCTTCGTGCAGTGCACAGTATTCTTCCCAAGTGTCCACATCACGCACGACGTACGGCGATTCCACCGGGATCGAGCGCAACTCCTCTTGTCGTCGGTCGAGTAGGGCGCGCAGACCTCGGTCCTCATCGAGGCGGAGGAGTTCTTCGCGCAAGGAGAAATCCACGAGAACGGGGTGGCCGCGACGACCTTGCCACTCAGGCACGAGCAGTTTGGCGCGACTGCGTGCCCACTCATCCAGCAGCGCACGCACGACCGAAGCCGGGATCGCCGGTTGATCGGCAAGCGCAACCATCACGGCGTCCGCTTCTCTGATCATGGCCACGCCGCAAGCGATCGAGGCACTCATCGCGCTCGATGGATCAGGGTTGTAGGCGAAACTGACGGGCCAGTCTTTCAGTTTCGCCCGCACTTCGGCGGCGCGATGGCCGACGACGACGACCGCTTTTCGCACGCCGGCTTCGTGCAAGTTCTCCAGACAAGCTTCGATCATCGTCCGCGGACCGAAAGGCAAAAGCGGCTTGAACGCTCCCATGCGCCGAGAGCGCCCGGCGGCTAGCAATATGGCAACGATCCTCTCCGTTTCGTTCATGCTCGAACCTTGAGCGCTTCGACTAGTCCGCGTTTGGCGAGCACACCGATGATGTGACGGCGGTAGGAAGTGGACGCCGCCACCGTGGTGCGCAGCGGTTTGGCTGTGCGGCGGACCAATTCGGCGACTTGTTCCAGCGCTTCCGCTGAAAGCGGCTTGCCTGTAACAAGCCCCTGCACGCCGGCGACAAGGCGCGGACTCGGATTGACTGCCGTGATCGCCATGCGCACGTCCTCACATCGACCATCCTCGTTCACGCGCGCTGCAACGGCAACGCCCGCCAGCGGATAGTCAACCGACGAACGGACGCGGTACTTCAAATATATGCCGCGCCAATCGGCGAACTCCGGCGCGACGCGCACGGCGCAGACGATCTCGTCCGGCGCGAGTTCGTACTTCTTGATCCCATCATTGACGAAGAATTCGGCGAGTTTCACGCAGCGCTCGCCGCGTGGACCGGCGATGTCGATCGTCGCATCGAGCGCAAGCAGCGCGGGCGCAAGATCGCCTGAATAGGCTGCCCAGCAGCGTCGCCCGCCTGGCGCGACGTGGCAGACGGTGCCATCCTTCTTCAAGCAGAATCCGTTCGCCTTGCGCCAGAAGTATGATTGATTGTAGTAAACGCAGCGCGTGTCGAGACAGAGGTTGCCGCCCACAGTCCCCATGTTCCTGATGTTCGGGCCGGCAACTTGCGACGCGGCTGAGGCGATCACCGGAAAGCGCGAGCGGATGATGTCGTGCTCGGCCACTTCGCTGAGACGCGCGAGCGCGCCGATGTGCAACCCGCGCGCGGGATCGAACTCGATGGCGCGAAGCTCATCGAGACGGCTGAGATCGACAACGTGCGCCGGAGTCTCGATCCTCATGCGCATGTTGACTACTAAGTCAGACCCACCCGCCAGCAGCTTCGCCTGCGCGCCGTGTTCTTCAAGCAGACGCACCGCTTCGGCGAGCGTTTGCGGACGGTGAAGCGTAAAAGATGCCATCGCCATGGTTTTCAGCCCCGTGCTCAGAATGTAACTTTGAGATCTCCGCCACTGGCACGACCACGCCAGCCGACGCAAGCACAAGTTCGTCATCGCGCGAAGCGGACGCCGACGGACCGCTCATCGACGCCTGAATTCGACGCCATCGTAAATCTCCGCCGCCGGGATCGTCACCTTGATCGCCGATAGCCACAATAGATCTTCCGCTTGTCGATATTCGCGCTTGCGCCACTCGTCGCCTTCAAGCGAGAAGTGTTCGATGAACACTTCATCCTGCTCGATTAAAAGATACTCACGGAGAGTCGGGATCGTCCGGTAGAGTGTGAACTTGTCGCCGCGATCGTAATCTCTCGTCGAGTCAGACAGAACTTCGGCGAGCAGCACCGGGTTGGTCACCGTCTCCAAACGATCGCCGCTCAGTTTGATCTCGCCGCAGATGACCGCAACGTCCGGGTAGGTGTAAAGTCCGCTCGGCGTGCAGATCCGCAGGTCGCTGGCGAACGCGCGACAAGATGTGCCGCGAAGAGCATTCTTCAGAAAAGCGAACAGATTTCCGGTGATCTGATTGTGATCGAGCGATGCGCCAGCGAGCGCGAAGATCTCACCGTCGTAGTACTCGTGCTTTACTTCAGACATCTCTTCGACGCTGAAGTAGTCATCGAGCGTGTAATGACGTTGCGTGGCTCGTCGCATCTCCGCTCCTTTCACCGAGATCCATCGATCGCGCCGCTCTGCGTCTAGGTTCCACCGCATCTTCAAGCGGTCGGTCTCTCTCCGTGGCCGTTTGCATCCTTGTCGCGCCGCC
>CAKZOF010000775.1 GCA_937135995.1 uncultured Pyrinomonas sp. | reverse complement strand
CGGAAGTCGCCGCCCTGGCGCACCGAGACGAGGTCGCCCGCCAGCCGCTCCACGCCGTCCACCTTCACGGTCTCGGCGTCGGCCTGCGCCACCACCAGCCGCTCCTCCTCCATGGCGGAGAGGTAGCGCGGCTCGCCGACGATCTTGCCCTCACGCACCATCTGGTACGGCGTCTCGATGAACCCGTACTTGTTCACCTTGGCGAAGGTCGCGAGCGAGTTGATCAGGCCGATGTTCGGGCCTTCCGGCGTCTCGATGGGGCAGATGCGGCCGTAGTGCGTCGGGTGCACGTCGCGCACCTCGAAGCCGGCCCGCTCGCGCGACAAGCCGCCCGGCCCCAGCGCCGAAAGGCGCCGCTTGTGTGTGATCTCCGAAAGCGGGTTCGTCTGGTCCATGAACTGCGACAGTTGCGACGAACCGAAGAACTCGCGCACGGCAGCCGTGACGGGCTTGGCGTTCACCAGATCGCGCGGCATGGTGGTCTGCATGTCCTGCTGAATGGACATCTTCTCTTTGATCGCCCGCTCCATGCGAACCAGTCCGATGCGAAACTGGTTCTCCAGCAGTTCGCCGACGGCGCGCACGCGACGGTTGCCCAAATGGTCGATGTCGTCCGCCTGATACTCGGTCGGACGGGCGCGCATCTTGAGCAGGTAGGTAACCACCTCGATGAAGTCCCGCGGCGACAGCAGCGGATCTTCGATGCGCTCGTTTTCGGGCTTGCCCATCTTGATGTTGAACTTCAAGCGCCCGACGCGCGACAGGTCGAATTTGCGCTCGTCGAAGAACATCCCCTCGAAGAGGCGAAAAGCCGTCTGCACGGTCGGCGGATCGCCGGGGCGCATCTTGCGGTAGATCTCTAGCAGAGCATCGACCGGCTTGTGGATGACGTCCTTCTTGAGCGTCTGCGCGAGCACCGACCCGATCTCGTCCCGTTCGGGGAAGAAGACGGCGAACTCTTCGACGCCAGCGTTGATGATCTCCTGCAATTTGGCCGCGTTGATCTCCGTGTTGGCGTCAACGATCACCTCGCCCGTCGCCTTGTTGACCACGTCGGCCACGGCGAAGGCACCTTCGAGTTGCGTGGTGCCGATCTCGATCTCGCGGATGTTGCTTTTGCGCAACGCTTCGATGGCCGACGAAGTGATCTTTTTGCCACTGCGCACGATGGGTTCGGCGCCCCGCCCCTTGATGTCGTGGTCGGCACGCATCCCCACGATGTTGGTCGGGCCATGTTCTGGGATCTGCGCCCAGAGCCGCCCGTTGCGCACGCCAATGCGATCCACTGTGTAGAAAGCGCGCAGCAGTTGTTCGTCAGAGAACTCCGCCTTTTTGACCGCCTCTTCAAGCTCGGCATCGGTGTGCAACGCGCGCGGGTCGAAACCGGGGTCGAGCCACAATCCAAGGGCGCGCAAAAAGATCGTCGCCAGAAATTTCCGCTTGCGGTCGATGCGCACATACAGCAGGTTCTTCTGGTCGTACTCGAACTCCACCCACGAACCGCGATACGGAATGATCTTCGCCAAATAGACAGGGGTCTTCTCATAAAAGACGCCCGGCGAGCGATGTAACTGGCTGACGATGACCCGCTCGGTCCCGTTGATGATGAAAGTGCCCGTGTCGGTCATCAACGGGATCTCGCCGAAGAAGACTTCCTCCTCCTTGATGTCGCGAATCGAGCGCGCGCCCGTCTCTGGATCCTGATCGTAGACGGTCAGGCGGATCTTGACCTTGAGCGGCACGCTGTAGGTCATCCCGCGCTCGCGACATTCCTGCTGCTCATGTTTGTGCTTGAGGCCAACCGGTTCGCCGCAGTTGTCGCACAGCTTGGGGCGCACGTTGTTGAAGGTGCCGCATTTCGGGCAGAGCGTCTCGCCCGGATTCAACGGATCGACTTTGATCAGCGCGCCGCAATTGCGGCAGTTTTCGCGCAGATGCTCCAGCCCTTCAAGCCGCCCGCATTTGCACTGCCAGCTGCCGACTTGGTACTCGACGAAGTCAAGTTCAGCCGTGCCGCGAAAGTCCATGATCGGGAAGATGGAGCGAAAAACTGCCTGGAGCCCGATCATCTGTCGCTCTTCGGGCAGCAGGTCCATCTGCATGAAACGATTGTAAGACTCGCGTTGAATCTCGATCAGATTCGGAATCCGAACCGATGTCTTGATCTTGGAAAAGTCGTGCCGCGCGGGCGCCTGACTAGTGCGACGCCCTGCCCCGACGTTGTCCATTTGCAGCGGATTGTTGATGTTCATCGTCGTTTCGGTCCTGTCACTCTTGCGGCTCGACCCTAACGATCGAGCGGTTCAAAACGAAGCTTCGATCAAGCGTGGTTTGTGATTGGTGCGGTCCGCTCGCGTCCGACGACGCGGCGGGCGAAGAATTCAGTTGGTGCCGTCGGAAGATTTCGCCAGCCCATCATGAGGTCCAGCCCATCATGAGGTCACGATTTACCGCTCTTCATAAAGACGCCAAAGCGCGGTCGGGACAAAGCAAGCCCCGACCGCTTTGGCGAGCGGTTAAACTCTATACAGAACTGCCACGGGAGTGACGCCAACGCCTCAACGCTTCTCTACCTTAGCCGTTCTGCGGCTCGGTTGTCAAGCCTCGGTCGAAGCTTCCGCCGGCCGAGACACTCCCTCGATTGCGGGGGAGGGGCTAAAGCTAAAACGACTCTAGCATCCCTCGCTACTTGATCTCGACGGTCGCCCCGGCGTCGGTCAATTTCTTCTTGATCGTCTCGGCCTCTTCTTTGGAAACGCCCTCCTTGACTGGCTTGGGCGCCGACTCGACCAAGTCCTTGGCCTCCTTCAAACCGAGCGAGGTGATCTCGCGGACGACCTTGATGACGTTGATCTTGTTCGCTCCAGCCGATTGCAAGATCACGTCGAACTCGGTCTTCTCTTCGGCTTGGGCAGCCCCTTCTTGCGCGCCAGCGGCGGCCACAGCGCCGGCTGCCGGCACGGCCACCGCCGCGGCTGCGGCCGAGACGCCGAAAATCTCTTCCAGCTCTTTGACCAACTGGGACGCTTCGAGAAGCGTCATGTTCTTCAGGTACTCGATGACTTCTTCGCGTGTTACGGCCATATGAGTTTAAGTTCGTCCTCCTCTTCTTGTTTCTACCTACTCGCCCGATGCGCCGGGCGTGCGAACACGGACGGGACACGCGCCGACCGTTGCATCCCGGTCGGATCGAAGTCCGAGCAGAAAGACGACCCTGACACATCGCCCCCGCTCTTGTCGTCCGCGGGCGATCCCGCAAAAACCTTTACGTCGCCGCTGCCTCGCCCTTCTTCTCGCCGATCTGTTTGATGACGATGGCCAAATTGCGCGGCACGGCCGAAAGCACGGTAGCCAGCCGCTGCGCCTGGCTGTTGAGCAAGAACATCAACTGCGAGATCAACTGCTCGCGCGACGGCAGACTGGCGATCGCTTCCAAATCCTTGAGCGCCACGACGCGCCCTTCGACGATGCCGACCTTGAACGAGAAGATTTCGGGATTCTCCTTGAGGAATTTCGAGACCGCCTTGGAGAGCGCCACCGGGTCGGACTTGCTCAGGGCTACGGCCGTGGTCCCACGCAAATGATCCACTGTCTGCTCAAAGGGTGTGCCCGCCGCCGCCAAACGCGCCAGCGTGTTCTTGACGACGTGGTACTCAGCCCCGGCTTCGCGTAGGCTCCGCCGAAGAGCTTGATCCTTCTCCACCGTGACCTTGTTGAATCCAACCAAGATCCCGGCAGTCGCCGACCGGAACTGCTCCGCCAATCTCTCTAGATCTTGCTGCTTCTGTTTTCTCGTCTTCATTCCCTCTTCCCCCGACTTTCTCGCTTCAACGGGCGTACGCCGCTTCGTCCACCACGACGCTCGGCGTCATCGTCGCCGATAGCCAGACCTTCTTCATATAGCGCCCCTTGGCTGCCGCCGGTTTGGCCCGCGCGACCGCGTCGAGGAGCACGCGCGCGTTTTCGTGCAGTTTGTCGGTCTCGAACGAAACCTTGCCGATGGGCACATGAATGACGCCGGTCTTGTCGACGCGATACTCGACCTTGCCAGCCTTGGTCTCCTGCACGGCCGTCCGTACGTCGAACGTCACGGTGCCGGTCTTCGGGTTGGGCATCAACCCACGCGGTCCTAAGATCTTGCCCAACTGTCCGACCATGCGCATGACGTCGGGCGTGGCGATCACGGCGTCGAAGTCAAGCCAACCGCCCTTGATACGCTCGACCATCTCTTCGCCGCCGACGTAATCGGCTCCGGCCTCTTCGGCCTCTTTGATCTTCTCGCCCTGCGTGATGACGAGCACTCGTTTGGTCTTGCCGAGGCCGTGCGGAAGGACCACGGTCCCGCGAACAAGTTGATCGGCCTTGCGCGGATCAACGCCGAGCCACACGGTCAGCTCCACCGTCTCATCGAAGCGAGCGAAGGAGATCTCTTTGATCTTGGCGATGCCTTCTTCGAGGCTGTACTTGCGGTTGCGGTCTATCTTCTCAAGCGCGGCGCGATACTTTTTGCCATGCTTTGCCATTTTCTTTCCTCCGAGGTCCAAACGGAAGAACTTATCCTCCCTCTGGATGGAAATCTTTTGTTGCTCTTGTCGTCGGGTTCTCGCCCGGACCCGAAAAACTTATGAGGGTAACGGACAGCGCCCGTCTGCGTCAACCTTCGATAACCAACCCCATGTTCTTCGCCGTCCCCTCGACGGTGCGCATGGCGCTCTCCAGATTGGTCGTGTTCAGATCGGGAAGCTTCAACCGCGCGATCTCTTCAAGCTGCGCGCGCGTGATCTTGCCCACCTTCTCACGGTTCGGTTTACCCGACCCCTTCTGAATGCCGGCAGCCTTCTTCAACAGGTCGGCGACGGGCGGCGTCTTGGTCTCGAACGTAAAGGAGCGATCTGCGTACACGGTGATCACCACCGGCACCTTCATGTCCGGGTCCATGTTGGCCGTGCGCGCGTTGAACGCTTTGC
>CAKZOF010000774.1 GCA_937135995.1 uncultured Pyrinomonas sp. | reverse complement strand
AAAACGGTCAACCGTTGGCGGCTATCAGGAACGTTGGAAGCGGGCGATTGGAAGGATTCGCCCCTTTTCTGCCGAGCACGAGTTCTCTCTTGCCCCGAGCGACCCAGCATCGGCACGACCTCAACCTTCGAAGAGTGCCTCGGACATAGGAGGTAGAAGAAATGTCCACACGAGCAAGAATTCTGGCTAGCGACATGGGTAACAGCAGCGCTTATCAAAATGCGCCGCATTATGCCTCATGTAACCCGTGCCGACTCAACCTCAAACCTCAAGGTGCAATCAAGGCGCACAACTCAGGAGGATCTATGAAGAACCGACTACTCACCATTTTGTCCCTTCTCCTTTTCGTCTTCTGTTTGGCTCACTCCGCTTCCGCCGGTCCGATTATCATCGGTGGCGATGATCTCAACGATCATGGCTTCAGAGACTCGTCGGGCGCCAATCAACAAGGATGGAAGTACATAGAGCGAGCCATCGCTAGCATCAACGCACAGGTCACTCGTCCCGGTGCCAGTGGCATCGCTGTGTTAGGTTCGCAGGCCCCCAATCCCTCGAATCCTTATCCCAATGATGGGGGAGGTGCGATCAACTCTGCGGCCAACGTGCTCGGCTTGAACCTGACTTTTTATAATGGAGCGACATCGATCACCAACTTCTTCACACAACTGGCTAACGGAACGGTCAACCCGGCGATCATTTACATCCCGGGTGACCAGGTAGGAAATGATCTCGATTCGTCAGAAGGAGCGGTGCTCACGGCCAATGCGGCAGCGATCGACAACTTTGTCGCGTCTGGCGGCGGGTTGATGTCGCATGGTGGCGCTAACTCGACAGTTTACGGATACTTGCAAACACTGATCCCCGGCATCGTGCTTGGCAGCTTGTGCGACGCAGCAGGCGCAAGTTTGACGTCTTATGGACAGAGTGTCTTTCCGACACTGACGAATGCTGACATTTCTGCTGGACCATGCCATGGGTCTTTTTCGGGCAATTTCGGTGGGCTACAGGTAATCGCGCTTGACGGGCGGAACCGTCCGTTCATTCTAGGCGGAGTAGGTGGGAGCATCACGCAACCACCACCATCAACGGTGCCTGAGCCGACGACGATGTTGTTGCTCGGCACGGGTTTGGCCGGCATGGCTGGTGCGATCAAGCGCCGCCAGCGTCGCAGCAAGTAACACGAGAACGCATTCGCAACAGACGTATGCCACGACTTCGAGCCTTGTGGGCTTGTCTTGCCCCGCCTACAAGGCTCGAACTTTTACGAAGCGCCGTCCAACACCGATCAGAGGCAGCGCTAGTGTTGGAGCCAATGGCGGTGGCGCAGCTTCCGTGGAAAAAGCTGAACGAAACTTGTAAGACGCCGATCCCGTCAGCATGGGAAGCGGTGTCCCTGTTTTGCGGGAAAAGGCCGAATCCCGATCACGTTCATCACGCCCGAGAAGCGATGAGCGCGCGGCAGAGATTGCCAGCCGAAGCTTCACCTACCCTGCCATGAAACGGGCCACCGAATGCTAGTTTCTACGTTTCCGCATCTCTGCAATCAGTTCTTGGAACTCGGGATCCGAGCGTAGCCAATCGAAATCGGGACTCTGCAGGACATAGACCAACCGGCTTTCGCGCCGCGCAAGCGCTTGTTTCAAGCTCTGCAACGCAAGATCGCGCTCACCAATGCGGGCGTAAGTCGAGGCATTGGCGTAGGCAAGTCGCCAAGGTTCTTCGGCGAGCCAACGCTTCATCGCGGCTTTGTAGCCCATCGTCCGGTAATAGGAGGCGAACTTGTCTGCCGCTTCGCGCCGCCCCACACTCTGCAGACCTTCGCACAGCTCCTTGCTGGCTTGGTCGTACTGGCCCAGCGTTTCATAAGTTTCCCATAGGCGAAAGTGGGCCAAGTAGTAGTTCGAGTCAAGCTCCAACGCGCGCCGGAAGCGCGCGGTCGCTTGGTCGTACCGGCGGGCATAAAGGTCTGGCAATCCGGCGTTGGTCACGACGATGAGCGAGAGCGGATTGATCTCCACGGCGCGGTCCATCTCAGCGCGGGCTTCATCCATTCTTCCAACCGTCATCAAGTAGAGCGCGTACCAGTAGTGGGCGACGTCATAACTGGGCGCGAGCGCGATGGCATGCCGAAAATCCTCTTCCGCTCCGGCCCAGTCCCAATCGTACCGGTGTTTGACGAAGGCGAGCGTCGCATAGGCCGGGCCGAACCTGGGATCGAGCGCGATGGCGCGCAAAGCCGCATCGCGCGAGTTGGAAAATCCTTCATGCACGTCCATGTAGCCGAAATCGGCGAGCACAGCGTAGCAATCGGCCAGCCCGACATAGGCGAGCACGTAGTTGGGATCGGCGATGATGGCGCGCTCGAAATGGTCCACCGCGCGTTGCAGGCCCTCGCTCGATCTCTGCGCCCAGAAGTAGCGCCCGAGCAGGTACTCCTTTTGCGCTTCGGCGCTGGTGGTAGTTCGCCGGAGCAGGCGTACGCGCTCTTCTTCCTCGAAGGCAAGAGCTAAAGCGCGAATCACTTGCTCGGCGATGCGATCCTGCGTGGCGAAAGAGTCATCCAGCTTGAGATCGAACTTCCTGGCCCAGATGACGTCTCCGTTGTTGGAACTGAGAAGTTGCGCCGTGACTCGTATTCGGTCTTCGATGCGCTGCACATTGCCGGTGAGCACCGCCTCGACGCCGAGGAGCCGGCCGATCTCGGCAGCATCCTGTGCATCGCGCGCCTGCTCCAGACGTGTACCCGTCGGACGCACGACCAAACGCTTGACGCCGCTCAATCGTGCCACCAGCGTGTCGGCCAAGCCGATGGCAAAAGCCGGATCATCGCGCGTTTCGTCGGGCGCTTGAAAAGGCAGCACGGCCAGACTATGTAGACCAGCCACGGTCAACTCGCCCTTTTGCACGCTCTGCTGCCATCGCGCAAAGAGCAGGCCGAACAGCAACGCGACAGCGAGCGAACAGGCGACGATCAACACGAGCCTTCGTCGTGGCACAGTCGCTGAAACACTCGTCGGCGGCGAAACAGCTTCTGAAAAGATCCCGCCGCTCGCCGCCGCGCTCGTTTCAGCCGCCGCTTCGGTCGCCCCTTCTGCCGCTTGAAGCACTGCCGCGTCCCCTTCTTCTCCCTCTTCCGCCCTCTTTTCACTTGCAGTTTCGCGCTTCGGCTCGATGACCTCCACCTGCGCCGTAAAGCGATAGCCACGTTTTGGCACCGTTTCGATGTAACCTTCGCCCAACGCCTTGCGTAACACCGAAACGTTGCGTGCCAACCCTGATTCTTCCACAAACGTCTCAGGCCAAACACGCTCCATCAACTCGTCCTTGGTCAAGACGTGTCCGTGATGTTCAACCAACGCCAACAG
>CAKZOF010000773.1 GCA_937135995.1 uncultured Pyrinomonas sp. | reverse complement strand
CAGCTCCCGCAGGGCCAGCCGCTCTAGGGGCTCAGGGGAGTTCCCAGTCCCCAGCCAGAACAGCAACTCATCATTTCGAGACGGATGACACCACCGATGCTCCCAGTTTGTCCTCTGATCTATTCACCAACTGACCTCGGATCCGCCAGGACTACCCCACCAGCACTCAAGGCTTCCTTAGAGGTGCCGAGTCTCTGCCTGCTGATCACTGCTACTGACCGTAAGTCCCGCGTACTCGACCGTTGACGGGCCATGAACTAAGCCACGGCGAACTTGTTCCTAGGGCATATCCTCCTCCGCACCAATACGTATTCGTGACGTAGATCTAAAACGGCCAGAATCTCGTGAATCTTCGCCGTCAATGCTGAGCGGTAGTCCCAAGGGGACTTCAGCCTCCCTCGATCAGCTTCAATTTTCAACCGCATCGCCATCCTCGCGCAATCGAATCACTCTCCCGAATCGTCGCGTGCTCTAACACACTCTCACCATCCCGAACCCTTGAGCATTACGTTCGCCAAAGCCAGCTTCGTAGCCGATGCGTAATAGATCCTGAGGCCCTTCGGCGATGAAACGCATCAACCAGCCACGCACCTGTGTGCCGTTGACTGAAAGCAACTTTGACCTCGGCTTGTCGAGCAAAGAGAATTTCACCTCGCCTGCGTTGGATGTGCCATGAAGTGAGGCAAATTTCCGCCGCAAGTTTTCGTTGAGCACTCTTCCGAAATCGGGCTCTTCAGGCGAAAGGAATCTCTTACCGAATCTGCCCGCTTCGTCGCGCTCGCCAGTCGAAGCGCAAATCGGAGAGAGCGTCGTAAAGACCATGCGTCCGCCAAACGCCGGTTCGGGCACGACACAAACGTTCTCGACGCGAAGAGGGTTCTGGCCCAATCTGACCTCCGGCCCCACGAGCAGGCCGAGCGCAACGGCTTCGATCAGCTTGCTCACGGGCGAAGAAACGCTCCAACTCAACGCCCCCTTGATGCGTAATCCATCGCGCGATGGCTCATACGCTGTCGGCTGAAGCAGCGAGAAGGTGATCAGCTTGTACTTCTTGTTCCCGGCAGAAAAACCGACGTCATGCACGAACTGCGCAACCTGCGGGATTCCCAATCTCAAAGCGTGGTAGAGCACCCCCTGCAACCAATCAGCGTAAGACCAGGGAAGGAATAACTCTTTGTTTATCGGAATCAGATCTACCTTGATCCGCATCGCTAGGCTCCTTCCTCCCTTGATCGACTCTCCTCCGCAAGACGAGCGAGAACGACTCGAATTCGTGGTTACATGCTAGCCTTCGCCCCTTGATCATCTCTCTTCAGCAAAGCGAATTCCGCACTTTGGACCGCATCATAGACGCCCTCATCGCCTCTCATAATCTGAGCAAAGCCCATCTCTTCCGGGTCCACTGAGTCCACCTCTATGCTGCTTATCGCCTCTCATGATCTGAGCAAAAGCCGCGCGCCGCAATGTAAGGCGATGGAGACCCAAATCATCTGCTACGACTGCGCCCGATCGCGCAAAATATACAGATCTATGAGTCCCCGACTTGGACCAGCTAGATCTAAACTCGTGAACCTTCCAGGAATCTCACCTCAAATCCCCCAATTCAGCCTGCAAAGAGCCGTGAGGCTGGCTTAACTTAGGACCAGCGCGGAAGTTATCCCGCTGAAAGCGCCTGACCCACAATCGCTTTACGTGGCGGGACGAGTTCTACTTCGATGATCCGGCGACCGTTCGGTGAAGCTCTGATCCAGCGTCGGACCTTTCTCCTCGAAGCTCATCGTCAAACCGAGATGACAAGGCGAACTGAGGATACGATCAAGCGCTTATCCTGCGCGATGAATGCGCCAACGGCTGATAAGGTGGACCGATCCCAGAATCGCGTCCAATCATCTCCGTTTGCGGCTGAGTTAGCATAGCACAAAACCCGCCGACCCGGTAGAGTTTTTTTCAGGGCTAATGAGCGTGCTCCCGCTATTTCGTGCGCGGTCGCAATCTTCGGAGAGGTTGGCAAGATAAAAGATGATGGTCTATTCTTAACCAGAATTATATTTCCTCGCCACCACGAGTCGAATCATGCTCTGTCGGAACTCTGAGAGGTCCGCTCTGTTTCTATTTTCGACCGATCTGCGCCTGATCCAGACAGCGCCCCGAAGCGGCGTCGTCAGCGTGGTGGTTAACTCAGAGAATATCGGAAAGACCGCGAGACAAGCTGTATTTGACATTTAGATCAGTAACGACACAGTTGAAGATCTACGACGCGAGCATGCGTGCTCTGCCGACTCAATGCCTTCGGATTGACAACGCAAGCGGAGATCAAAGCGGTGATCGACAACGGGGTCTATGAACTGCTGCTCTCGATAGTCAGATTTGGCGACAGCCTTCGAACTACACAACGAAGAGATGACTAGCGAAGCTACCGAGCGAGGCCATATCGAGGTCGCCTGCGTGCAACTGCAGGTCGACGAAATGCGCGCCACTAAGATCGAGAATTACGTGGTCCGCAATCTGGAACCGGTAGCGAGCTTTGAGGGGTTCACTATCTACCGCCGCCCCCGAGCGATGAGGTGAAGCGGTATCGGAAACGGTCTTTTCGCCGAAAAGCACGCCGTCATAATGAGACCTCGTTCGTGTCGTAGGAAGCGGTAGGCCAGCACGGCGCGCGAAAGATCGCTGGTGATAATGAGTCCCCGTTCGTATCGTAGGCGAGTGATCGGAAACGTGCTCTTCACTGAAGCACGCCGCCCGCGAACGATAAGGTGACTTGGTATGAGTCGTTCAGAAGACTAACCAGCTCGCCACGATAACTGGAGCTTATCAACTCATTAGCGCCGCTCCTCACAGCAGTTTCGCTCTCCGTATTGATCCTTGACACAAACGCCATCCTATGCGATATAACGCCTTTCTTCCTCTGTTCGTAGCGAGAGATTCCAATGATGCAGTATCGACTTTTCCGGATCTCCTTGACGATCGATCCCGCGCTACAGCCAACAAGACCGGGCCAGCAAGGAAACGCCTTTTCAAAGGGCTTCGCGCCACGACAAGAAGACCATCCACCGACACATTTCACTCTCATCTTCAGCTTAGCGGTTGAACCATGAAACGCAACGTTCGCGTTATGAAGTTCGGCGGCACATCCGTCGGCGACGCGCAGTGTATCGAGCGTTCGGCGGAGATCATCGCCCGCGCCGCGCAAAGATCTCCGATCGTCGCCGTCGTCTCCGCCATGGGCGGCGTAACCAATCAGTTGATCGAAGCGGCGCAGAGGGCCGCTTCAGGAGAAGAGGCGATAGCTTGCGAGATGATCGCTTCCCTTCGCACACAGCACGAGGCGGCGCTTCAGACACTGGTCGCGGATCCGGCAGAGCGCAGCGAAACGGGCGCGGAGATCGAGCGGATTTGCGCTCACGCCATGAACCTTTGTCGCGGGACGGCGCTTTTGCGCGAGTTGACGCCGCGCACGCTGGCCGCCATCTCCAGCGCGGGCGAGCGCTTGTCGGCTCGTTTGATGGCGGTGGCCCTGCAGCGGGCGGGCGTGCGCGCCGCGCCGGTGGATGCCACCGAACTGATCATCACAGACGACCATTATGATCAAGCCGAACCGCTGATGGATGAGACGCGACGGGCGTCGCGCCGAAAACTCTTCGCGCTGCTCGACGCAGGCACGACGCCCGTCATCACGGGCTTCATCGGCGCCACCACGGACGGAATCACCACCACGCTCGGACGCGGCGGATCGGACTATTCGGCGACGATTCTCGGCGCGGCGCTCGACGCCGCCGAGATCATCATCTGGACTGATGTCGACGGCGTGCTGACGGCCGACCCGCGATTGGTGCCGAACGCGCGCACGCTCGATGAGATCTCTTACGCTGAAGCCGCAGAACTAGCTTACTTCGGCGCCAAAGTTCTTCACCCGAAGACGCTGCGCCCGATCACCGAAGCTGGCATCCCCGTCTGGATACGCAACAGTTTCGCGCCGGATCGTCGTGGCACGAAGATCACGTCTGCCGGACATCGTGCGCGCAACGGCGTGAAGGCGATCACGGCCATCGGCGACGTCAGCTTGATCACCGTCGGCGGACGCGGCATCGTTGGCACGCCCGAAGCCATCGCCAAGACTTTCGCCGCAACCGCCAGCGTGCGCGCCAACGTTCTACTGATCTCGCAAGCCTCTTCGCAAAACGACATCTGCTTCGTCGTCCCAGCCAAGGATGCCCAGCGGACACTCGAAGCGCTCCGGCGCACGCTCGCACCCGATATCAAACACCATCAGGTCGAACACATCACGGCGGACCACGACGTCGCCATCGTC
>CAKZOF010000772.1 GCA_937135995.1 uncultured Pyrinomonas sp. | reverse complement strand
GTGAAGACGCGCCTGTGGCCTTCGCCTCGTCTCGAGTGGTCCACTGGGCGCGACCGTTCCGGCATCAACCGTTCGAGGGAGTAAGACGCTTTGACCGTGACTTCAACCGCTGCCGCTTCCGAATTCAACAATCCGAGATTGGTCCCGCTCTTTTCCGCCGAACAGATTCAGACGCGCATTCAGGAGATGGGCATCGAGATCACGCGCGATTACGCCGGGCGCGAACCGTTGTTGGTCGGAGTGTTGAAAGGCGCCTGCGTCTTCGTCAGCGATCTCATGCGCGCCATCGATCTGCCGCTTGCAGTAGAGTTCATGGCGATCTCGAGCTACGGCAGTCAAACGCGTTCGTCGGGCGAGGTGCGCATCATCAAAGATCTGGATACGCCCGTCGAAGGGCGCGACATCCTCGTGGTCGAGGATATCGTGGATACGGGATTGACGCTCTCGTATTTGCTGGCGAGTTTGCACACGCGAGGCGCGCGGAGCGTGCGGCTGGCAGCGTTGCTCGACAAATGGGAGCGACGCGAACGTCCCGTGCAGATCGATTACCTTGGCTTTCGCATTCCGGACGCTTTCGTCGTCGGCTACGGGCTCGACTATGCTGAGCGTTACCGCAATCTGCCCTACATCGCCATTCTTCAGGACGCATAAGCAAGCGTCGGGCGCTTGACACGGATTGCGGGCAAGCGGTATAAGCCACGCTTGGTACGTGGTGATTTATGGCGACTTGCGGCCACGTAAAATAAGCCGCTAAACAGCTCGGTGAGACGCTCGCCGTGAAACAATCGAGTTTCATCGTGAAAGTCCCGCGTTGTTTAGCGCGGGATTTTGTTTTGCGCTGCGGCCGACGGGGCAATGCGTTGACGAGGTGAACATGGAAGACATCCGCGAAGTGATCGGCAGCGATCGCGTCACCATCTTCGATGGTGCGATGGGAACCATGCTCTATGCCAGAGGCATATACATCAATCGCTGCTACGACGAGTTGAGTTTGAGCAATCCGGATCTCGTCCGCGAGATCCACGCCGAATACGTCCGCGCTGGAGCGGAAATACTGGAGACGAACACGTTCGGCGCCAATCCACACAAGTTGCAGCAATTCGGACTCGAGGGCAACTTGCGCTTGATCAATATCGCCGCCGTCCGTCTGGCGCGTGAAGCCGCCGCTGGAAGATGCTACGTCGCCGGAGCCATCGGCCCCTTGGGGTTGCGCATCGAGCCATATGGCCCGACCTCTTTCGACGAAGCCAAAGAGATGTTCAAAGAACAGGCGTCGGCGCTGCTCGAAGGAGGCGTTGATCTCTTCGTACTCGAAACCTTTTCGGACATCTCCGAGTTGCGGCAAGCGATTCGCGCCGTGCGCGAACTGTGCGATTTGCCCATCGTCGCGCAGATGACGATTCTGCCCGACGGCAATACGAGCTACGGCACGACGCCGGAGATCTTCGCCGCGCGGCTTGACGAGTGGGGGGCCGATGTGGTCGGGCTCAATTGCGGCGTTGGGCCGGCGATCGTCCTTTCAGCCGTCGAGAAGATGCGCTCGGTGACCACCAAGCCGCTGTCAGCGCAACCCAATGCCGGGCTGCCGCGTGATGTGCAAGGGCGACAACTCTACATGTGTTCGCCTGAGTACATGGCCAAGTATGCCAAGCGCTTGATTCAAGCCGGAGCGCGGTTCATCGGCGGATGCTGTGGCACGACGCCGGCGCACATCAAGCAGATCGCCGATGCCGTGCGCGCCATCTCGCCGCGCCGCCCGCGCGTCTTTGTGCAGGAGCGAAGACGGATCGAAGAACTGACGCCCGCCGACATTCGCGTCGTCCCGCCGGAAGAGCGTTCCCGCTGGTCGCGCAAGATCGCGTGCGGCGAATTCGTCACCACGGTCGAAGTGCTGCCGCCCAAAGGCTGCGATGCGAGCAAGACGTTGGAGCAGATCCGCCTGCTCAAGGAAGCGGGCGTGGATGCGGTCAACATCCCAGACGGGCCACGCGCGCAAACGCGCATGAGCGCCATGGCGACGGCCCTATTGGTCGAGCGCGAAATCGGATTGGAAACGGTGCTCCACTACTGCTGCCGCGACCGCAACCTTCTCGGGATGATGTCGGATTTGCTCGGCGCGGCAGCGCTCGGGTTGCGCAATCTGTTGTTGATCACGGGCGATCCGCCGAAGATGGGGCCGTATCCGGACGCCACAGCTGTGTTCGACATCGATTCCATCGGCCTGACCAACATGGTCAACAAGCTCAACCACGGGCTAGACTTGGGTAACAATCCAATCGGTCAGCCGACGGCCTTCTGCATCGGTGTCGGCGTCAATCCAGGCGCGTTAAACCTCGAGCACGAGATCAGGCGTTTCGAGTGGAAGGTGGAAGCGGGCGCGCAGTTCGCCATCACGCAACCGGTCTTCGATGTGGACCAGTTACGCGACTTTCTGCGCCGCATCGAGCACGTGCGTATCCCGATCGTCGCTGGCATTTGGCCGCTCGTCTCGTATCGCAACGCCGAATTCCTGCACAACGAAGTGCCCGGCGTGCGCGTCACGCCAGAGATCATGGAACGAATGCGCAAGGCGTCGGAAAAGGGCAAAGAGGCGGCGCGCGAAGAAGGACTGAAGATCGCACAAGAATCGCTGCTCGACGTGCGCGACTTGATTCAAGGCGTGCAGGTCTCTGCGCCTTTCGGCAACGTTCGCCTCGCGCTCGAAGTCTTCGGCGCGCTACCTGAGTTCAGCGCGTCGCGCGAGGCGAATACGCTCTCCGCGGGCGATTGAAGAGCCGTCTTCGGCGACTTCTTTTACCTCGCGCGCCAAGCGGTGAGATGCGATTCGGGCGGTTCAGTTACCACCACTTTTGATTGATGAAGTTCACCTTGCGTGTCAAGTGGTGGGACGAGAGCCGGAGCACGCGCGCGTCCCCTTTATTGGACCGTGATCTGAAGCGCGTTCGTTTCGCGGGGGCGTTCTTGCAAGCCTAAACGACGAAGGAGCCTCGAACTTGCTCGCTTTTCAGAACCTCGATGACATCTTTGCGCTGCTTCAGAAGTGGCGCGGACGTTTGTGCGCCCGCGTCGGCCAGTTGAGCGAAGCGACCGTTCGCCGCAAGCCGAACCCTGAAGCGTGGTCCATCGCCGAGATCGTGGAGCATCTGGCGCTCACGGAGCAGGTGAGCGTGCGGATCATCACGGAGATGCTGCCAGAAGCGGAAGCGAGCGAGGGCGAAGCCTTTCCGCTGGATGTCACGCCGTTTCTTGCGCTCGACCCCAACGCCCGCCTTCGAGCGCCGGAGATCGTGCGTCCGCAAGGTGTGCGCCCCTTGGCCGAGTTGCTCGATGATCTGCAACAGTCACGAGCCGCGCTGCTGGCTCTTCGTCCGCGGCTCTCGCGGGCGAACGTCGCTGCCGCTTCGCGCCCGCATCCGGTCTTCGGCCCGATCACGCTCGGACAGTGGCTCGTCTTCATCGGGCTGCACGAAGCTCGTCATCTTCGACAGATCGAAGACGTGCTCGAAGAAGTGGCTCGAGAAGGGCAAGCGTGAAAAAACATCACGAAATCGCGCATGTCGAGCCGCCCTTGCTGGTCCGGCAGATTCAAGGGACAGCCAAGTGAGACGTGGCACGTGCCGCTCGGGATCTTCGGATAGGGGACCGATCGCGATCTCGTAAAAGCTCGCGAAAGCTCGCGCATCGAACCTCTTCGTCCGTCACGACGCAAAATCGCGCGGCATCGGAAGATGACGGTCGTCTGCTCTTCATGCGCGCCAGCCGGTGCGGCGGATCGTCAAAGCGAGTCCCAGACTGGCGAGCAAAAGCGCGGAGACCACCGCAGGCCAGATCAGAGGAAGCGTGAGCATGGCGGTCCAAAAGATCGTACCGAGCAGAATGGCGAGCGATTCCGACTCTCGTTGACGGCGGAAGATGAGCCGTTGGAGCCAACGCCCCGTTTCGAGATGGACCACCACGCGCCCGAAAACGTATGACGTGATGATAAGCAGCAGCGCAGCGATCCCGACCAGTGCGCCCACCGCCGTCGGCAGGAAATGCAACGCCGCGGGCACGCCGACGGCGATCACCGTCGCTCCGGCAGCGCCGAAAGCGGCCACGCGCGAGAAGTTGAGCTTGAGGCTCGCGGCGGCGCGTCCAATCGACCCCGGCACAGCGGCAGAGAGCGCGAGCGCGACGATGAACCAGAAGAGGACCGCCAACAAGCGCTGCCCGAGATAGGCCAAGGACCAGCGCGGAACGAGAAATGAAGCGGGATTGCGGCTCAGTTCGCGCAGCTCTTGCTCGTATCCAGCGTACATGATGGTAGTGCG
>CAKZOF010000771.1 GCA_937135995.1 uncultured Pyrinomonas sp. | reverse complement strand
GCAGACCCGAGGAGCAGGTCCGCATGCTTCTGGCGAATCTGCCCAGCATAAGTGATGATCTTGAGAAAGGGTGCGTTGTGGTTATCGAGGACGCCCGAGTGAGAATCCGCAAACTACCTATTGCTGGGAACGACTGACCGTTTGAGGTTGAGGAGCCTAACAAGCAGGCGAGCGCGCTTCCGAGAAGACTTCGGAAGCGCGCTCCCTTCGTTTTAGCGTTCAAAAGATCAGCTTTAGCGCGAATTGGATTTGGCGCGATGATCCGGTGTCGCCCGTCGGCAGGCGCGTGCGGCTGATGGTGCTGAAGATCGCGCTGCCGACCTGCGCGACGTTGCCCGGCGGGCCGAAATTCGCGTGATTGAACAGATCGAAGAACTCGGCGCGGAATTGCAAGCGCGTGCTTTCAGTGAAGTTGAAGTTCCTGATGACGGAAAAGTCCGTGTTGTTGAAGGCTGGACCGATGATCGTGTTGCGCCCAAGGCTGCCGAAATGGAAGACGGTCTGCCCGTTAACCAACGCTGCTGGAAGCGCGAAAGCCGCTCCTGTGGGACAAACGCTCGGCGCGCGCGGATCGCACACGGTGTTCGTGAACCATTGATTGGGACTTCCAATGACCTGTACCGGACCGATCAGATCGGGCCTGATCGTCGCCACGCCGGTAAACGACGCGATGTTAGCTCCGCCGATAGACGTCCCCGCGATGGGAAGCGGGTTGCCGGCGACGATGTTGATCGGATTGCCGCTTTGCGCTTGGACGATCGTTGCCAATTGCCAGCCTTTGACTAGGAAATTGCGCCGGAAAGGAAGCTCATAGATGGCGCTGATGACGAAACGGTGGCGCGCGTCGAAGTCCGAAAGACCACGATCAGCGCGCACGTTGTAGCTGTCCTGCACGACCGTGCCTTGCGAGTTGAGAGAGTTGTAGTCGAGCGATTTCGACCACGTATAAGAGGCGTTGAATTGCAGGCCGCGTGCGAATCGCTTGTTCGCCGTCGCCCACAGCGCGTTGTAACTGGAGTTGCCGGAGCTTTCGTTCTGCAAGATGTTGCCGAGCGCGACGCCCGGAAGGATTGGGCTCGCGGATGAAACGATCGGATAGGGGCGCACGCCGTTGATGAATTGATTGATGTTGCGTTGCAGGCGAAGATGCGTGCCTTTCGATCCGAAATAACCGACCATCACGCCGAGTCCCGGCGTAACCTCGCGTTGTACGTTCAGGTTCCACGATTGAACGTAGGCATTGACGAAACCGTGATCGACCGTCACGGGCACGAGGCCCGTCGCGCGCGCGGCATTGAGGAGATTGGCGTAGCTCGTCGTTCCCGGACCGGAGAAGGCAACGCGCGTCGCCAGCGGTGGATTGGATGCCGTTGGCGTGACGAGATTGGTCACTGGCTGGTCCACCAGAATGGCGTAGGCGAGGCGCACGCTGGTCCGCCCGTCTTTGAACGGATCCCACGCCAGTCCAACTCGCGGCTGAAAGTTCTTGTTGTTGGTTTGGTAGACTTGATCGATGTCTGACCCGACGCGGCGAAGCGATCCGGTTCGCGGGTCGAAGATGACGAATCGGTCATACCTTTCCGTCGGCGTCATGTTCCAGTCGTAGCGCAATCCGAGCTCGAGCGTCACATTAGAGCGCCACTTGTAGTTGTCTTGGACGAAAAGGCCAAAGGCGCCTTGCGCGATGCTGCTCGAGGGCGCGCCGAGCGTGACGCCGAAAGTGCTCGCGGCACCGCGACTGAAATCGGCGATGCTGTTGAAGCCGATCGTCCCGACGTCGCGGTTGAAGTTATTGTTATAAAATCGCCGCCATTCGCCGCCGAATTTGAACGAGTGATTGCCGCGCAAGTAGCTCAGCGTATCGGAAACGACGAAGGTCGTGTCGCCGCGTCCTTGCGGGAAGCCAGCAGGCCCTCCAAAGTTAAGTCCGATCCCGCCGATGGTGATCTGCGGAAGGCCCAAGGGCTCGTTTATTCCGTTGCTGATCCCGAAACTGGCCGGGTTAAGCTGCGCGTTCGGTTGGAAGGTGATGAAGATGCGGTTGAAGCCGAAACGGGCCTCGTTCACCGTGTTCGCGTTGAAAGTGTGGGTTAGATTAAGCGTCAGCAGTTGACGGCGCGAACGGCGTGTGTCGCCGAAGCCGGGGATCGTATTGCCTTGCAGCGTCGGCTCGATGCGCAGATTTGCCAGAAAGCTCGGGCCTGCGGATTGGTGAAATCGACGAGCGGGTAGTTATTTCCGTTGGGCGGGCGTTTCTGGTCCGGAAGGTTATAGCCTTTGGCCAGCGCCTCTTCGGCCATCTTGCCTTGAAAGAAAGGCCCGATCCAGAGCACGGTTCTGATTCCTTGGGATTCGAGCCAACGGACCATCAACGGGAAGTTCGGGAGACGCTTCGGATCGATCTCGAAATCGTCGTAGCCCCACAACCCCGTGCCCCACGGACGATCTATCCAGTAGACGCCGCAAGGGATGCCGAACGATTTCATCATCAGTATGTCTTCCATCACTTCGGAGTTGAACGGCCCAGTGACAGGCGTCCCGTCATAATAGGTCGCGCGATGCGTGTGTTCGTCGCGCCATCGCCAAGGAGCGTAGATCCATCGCGGCGGCGGAATGGGTGGCCCAACTTCGAGCGCGCGCGCGCGCACGAGTCGCGCCGGATCGCGCGCCGTGTAGATCTTCATCTCGAACGTTGGCCCCTCGAACTCGACCCGCACGCGCCTGGGATCGCTCGCTGCGAAGTCGAAGCGACCGGGCCACTCGCTCCGAACGAACACGGCGTAGCCGCGCGATGAGAGGTAGAACGGAGCGTAAACGGAAGTGGTCGGCTTGAGGATCATCTCAACCTGCTGACCGCGCAGATTCATCGCCGCCTGCAGGCCCGGCGCCCACGAAGCGGCCTGTGGTCCATCGACGACGCGCTCCATCAATCCCGTGTAGTATTCATCGCTGGCGGCTTCTATGCTCAGACCCCATCGGACGATGTCTGCATCGGGCACAGCGCTGAGGCGGACGAGGAAATCGTCGCCTTTCCGCTCAACCCGAAGTTTGACGGTGTGGCCGTCGGCCATCTTCGCCTCGCCCATCATCTCTCCGCTCGAGAGCGCGCGCGCAGTCAGTCCCGCCGGGAGCGCGAAGCGTTCGCCGACTTTGGTTTCGTAGAAGAAGCCATCGAGGAGAAGGGAACGATCGCGCCGCCCGCTCCGCGCGTCAAGCTCGTCGGAGCGCAGGATGAGCGCAGAGCCGCTCGCTCTTCCCGCAATCTGCGCGTGCACTGCGCCGTGGGCGAACAGAAGTAGCAGAATGATGCAAGCCTTTTTCATCATCATCTTCTTCTTCTAAGTGAGGTGAACATTTCTTCGAGTACTGACAAATTCAGTATTCGACGACGACGACGACGAACTGGACGAGGACCTCGAGGGGGAAGATCTCGACGAAGAAGACCTTCGAGCCGACGACCTCGGCGTGGAC
>CAKZOF010000770.1 GCA_937135995.1 uncultured Pyrinomonas sp. | reverse complement strand
CGGCAGCGCAACCCGAGTTACCCTCGTTGACTTGGGAAACACTCGATGCGCCGCCGCGCGAACGTCGCATCGCCATCAGCTAAAACAGCTTCAGAGCGAGGCCTGACGGATCGCCTCGCAAAGCGTCAACGCGAACCGCTCTCAAGGGCCGCTCCGCAACCGCCGCCCGACACAATCCCTTCGTGATGATACCTTCCGGCACGCCCGACCGAAAAGCGCGCCGCGCGTGCCGGAAGGCGAAAGGCTTAGAAGTAGACCTTCAACCCGAGTTGGATGATGCGCGGGTCACGCGCGCTGTTGTACTCGCCGAAGAACTGACCGAGCGGCGCGGTTGATCCCGTCGGGCGCAGGTTGTTCGTGATCACCACCTGATCGTAGCTGTTGAAGATCGCGCCGCCAGTGATGAACCCTCCGTTCGGGTTGGGAACAGCGAGGTTGGTCCCCGCGTTGATGCCCGCAAACTGCGTGTGGTTAAAGGCATTGAACATCTCGAAGCGCAGTTGTACGTAGCGCGTCCCCTCTTGGCCGAAGGGGAAGTTCTTGAAGATCGAGATGTCGTGGTTATTGATTCCCGGATTGCGCAGGTAGTTGCGCGACCATGGGCCGAGATAGCCGATGGGCGGAATGATGAACGCGCTGGGATCGATCTGCAAACCGTTCGGACCGGGTTGCGGCCGACGACGCAGGTTGAACCGGACCGGTTCGGTGTACGATCCGATGATGCGCTGGTTGGCGTTGATGCCCGCGATGCCGACGCCGAGTTCGAACGGCGTTCCCGTCGCGAGCTGCGAGATGCCGGAAACCTGCCAGTTGTCCAACAGGAAGCGCGCAAGCGCGTTGTCGCCTAGATAACGGCTGAACCTCGGCAGGTCAACGACGTAGTTGGCGACAAAGACGTGCGTTCGGTCGAACGAGGCGAGACGATAATCGTACTTTCGCGTGTTGAACGGATTGGTGTACTCGCCGTCGCCGTTGGCTGTATCCATCGCTTTGGACCACGTGTAGGCGAGCCCGAAGGTGAACCGGTTAGCCGAATCGGCGGTCGACCGACACTTGCAACGAATGGTAGTTGGACGAGCCAACGAACTCGCGGTAAGCGATATCGCCGTATCCCGGGTACTGGCGCAGCAGGTCGATCGGCAAGGCGTTCGCCCCGCTGAAACGGAAACCGGCGCGCCGATAGACGTCGGGCAGGTTGGGCTCTTCTTCAGGCACGACGCCGCCCGGAAAACGCGTCGGATCCTGCGCAGCACGCTGAAAGAGGGCCAGATAGGGGATCGCATTCAGGTTGCGTTGCTGCGACAAGTGACGCGAAAGCGTCCCGACGTAAGCCACGTCGAGCACCGTGTTGAAGCCGATCTCGCGTTGAATGCTCAGGCTGTAGCTGTAGACGGTGGGGATGAAGCCCTCTTTGGCATAACCAACGACGTTGGGCGGAGCTAGCGCTCCTCCGGTCGCTGCCAGACTCGGTAGATCGGTCAGCAAGCCGTAGAAGAGTCGCGGCGTAAGGATGGTGGGCGGCGCCGTGATCATGTCAAAAGCGAGGTTGCCCTGCAAACGATCATAGAAGATGCCGAACCCACCGCGCAGCACGGTCTTGCGATTGCCGAACAGATCGAAGGCGAACCCGAAGCGAGGTCCCCACTGCGGTCCGCGACTGTCGTAGCCGCCTTTCGGATACCCTTGACTGGTCCGTCCGATGCCGTTGGCGATGTCGCCCGAACCGGGCACGATCAATCCGATGAAGCTCGCCGGAAGCGTGTTCTGCAACGTCGGGACGAAGTCGGGCGCGAGCAACTTCGGATCGACTGCGCGCCGGTTCGCCCCGGACGGGCATGGTGCCGCATTGTTCAAACAGACTGGCACGTAGAGGCGAACGGTTTTGGCGCGATCGAAGAGGAACGGGTTGAAGACGCCCGTCTGCCGTCGCTCGTCATATTGCGGTTGATACCAAGCGACGCGCAATCCGTAGTCGAGCGTCAAGCGCGGCGTCATGCGCCACGTGTCTTGGACGTAGAATTCGGCGTTGGTGTAACGGTAGAAGCCCGTCAAGAAGTTGTTCGCCTGCTGGTAGGTCGTGTAGATGCCGAGCAGCGCGTTGGCGAACGGATGGCCCGCGTCGAGCGGGTTGTTTGCATCGCGGCTAAAGTTGATGTTGGCGTTGATTGGACCAAACGAAGTCTGGTTCTTCTAGCTCCGCTGGATGAAGAATCCGGTCTTGATCGTGTGGTCGCCGACGATCTTGGTCAGGTTGTCGATGAAGTTGAACGTGTTGTTGACGTTGCGAAACGGCAAGCCGTTGAAGCTCGTGTTCGGAAAGGACTGGTTGGCGATGCCGCCGTAGATGAAGTTCGGGATGTAGTCGTCGGTGTTGACGTTCGGGAAAAGCAGCGGGAAGCGCAAACCGTTGCGCGCCCGCGTCGCGCGATCGTCTTCGGCGGCGAGCGTCAAGCGGTTGCGACTCGGTCCGAAGATGAACTCGTTGGTGAGCGTCGAATCGAAAGTATGCGAGATGCTCAACACGCCGTTGATGCCGGGCTGCGGAAAGACGATGCGCGTCAGCGGGAAGTTCAGCCCGCTGGCGAACGTGCCGTAGGGCAACAGCTGCTTGTCTTCGTTGTTGATGAAGCGCCCGCTGATGCGCGTCCGATCGGTCACGTTCCAATCGATGCGCAAGATGTCTTCACGGCGCGGGTACTGGTGCGACTCCTGCGAAGCGAAGTTGTACTGCGGATTGCCCGCGATGTTCGGCAACGGGTAGATGTTCAAGATCTCTTGCCCATTGTAGAACCAGCACCGGCGCGGGATGATGTTGCCCGGAAAGGGCGTCCCCACTCCCAACCCCAAGCAGTTGAGCGAATCGCGCACGACGATGGGCTGCCCGTTGCCGTCGGTGGTCTGCGAAAAGTCGCCGTTGCGCTCGGCCTGCGTGGGCACGCGAATCAACCGCGCCGAGTTAGGCACGAGCTGCCGGTAGAACTCTTGGTTCCAAAAGAAGAAGAGCTTGTTCTTGCCGCTCCACAGCGCCGGTCCACCTTCGCCGAAGCGCGGCAGATAAACGGGCCCGCTGACGTCGTACCCGTAGTAGTTGTAACGGTAGAGCTGCCGCGGCAGACCGCGCGCGTTGTTGAAGAAGTTGTTAGCGTTCAAACTATCGTGGCGCCGGAAGTAGCGGAGCGTCCCGTGAAAATCGTTGGTGCCGGACTTGGTGACGAATTGAATGTATCCGCCCGCCGCCTTGCCGTATTCGGCCTGATAGTTCGACGTCAGGATCTTCACCTCGGCGACCGCATCCGGATTGATCGTCACGTGCAGTGTCCCGTTGCTCCCCGTATCGACGTTGGAAGAGCCGTCGATGGTTAACTCGTGCTGATTGGCGCGCGTCCCGTTGACGTGAAACGAACCGAGGCCGCCCGGTCCGGAGACCTGCGGATTGACGAAGCTGACCACGCCGGGGATGACCTTCAACAGGTCAAGCATGTTGCGCCCGTTGAGCGCGAGGTCTTTGATCTGACGCGAGGTGATGATGTCGGACCGCTCGCCCGATTCCGATTTGATCTGCAACTGTCCGGTGTCGGCTGTCACCGTCACCGTTTCGGTGATCGCGCCGACCTCGAGGATGAACTCACCAACGTTCAAGCGGTCCGCCGGACTCAAGATGACGTCGGTCTTCTCGGTCTTCTTGAAACCCTGTTTCTCCACCGCGATGACGTATCTTCCCGGCGGAAGTTGCGCGAAGATGAAGACTCCGTCCTCGTTGGTCGTCGCTTTTTGCGAAAAACTCGTCGCCGGATTGGTCGCCGTGACGGTCGCCCCGACGACGGCCGCGCCGCTCGCATCTCGTACTGTGCCGAGATCGAGCCGGTGTTGGTTTGCGCTCTCGCGCCTGCGAACGCGATGAGCAGCGCCAAGAAACAAGCTGCCCGCATGGGGAATCCCTCCTTTGCAACGAAGTTTGTGGAAGATGAAGACATTCATTCGATGAACCAACAAAGTCTTTGAAGTCTAACTTCCGTCGCTCTACAACTACTCCGGTGAACGTTGCGCTCCCCAGCGCCGCCGGAAGCGCGATCTTTTTGCTTGAACAAAGAGCGAGAAGAGAATTTGTCGCAATATAGAACAAAACGCTTTGGATGGCAATAGTGCCCTGCACGCGCCGGAAAGATTCGGGACGACTCGGCCAAACGGCAGATCCCGCGTTATATCGAAAGGCAGAAAAGGTCTTGATTCTATGTCAATCTGGTTGTATTGGATACTAGTAACTGATTTAATTGTCGTATGTTGACATTTATTGATTTTTGCGCCATGTTAAAAGGTCTCGGGTACTTGACATTTTATTGATTTTTGCGTTATATATGAACCTTCTCCGCAGACGTTCTGTGGAGGGGATAACCGTCCGCACTCCGAAAAAGCAAGTCCTCGAGGTGCTTGTCAGGCATCTTGAGAGAACGAAAGGGTGGCGTAGTGCTCCCTTGAGAG
>CAKZOF010000769.1 GCA_937135995.1 uncultured Pyrinomonas sp. | reverse complement strand
GATGCGGCGCCACAAACGACAAGGATTGGTCATTGCGTTCGTCTCTTATTTGGCCTTTTTGGCGACGGCAACCATCGCACAGCAGAGTTCACCCCAAGACCTATCGACTCCGCGACGACTCCCGATCCCGAACGAGGATCAGCCCGTGATCATCAACACCGATCTCGTCACGCTCACCGTCACCGTGACCGATACTCATGGGCGGTACGTAACCGGGCTGGACAAGAGACATTTCACCGTCTTCGATGAGAAAGAACCGCAGGACATCGTCTTTTTCAGCGATGACGACGCACCGGCGAGCGTCGGCGTCATCTTCGACGTTTCCGGTTCGATGAGCGGCGACAAGATCCAGCGCGCACGCCAAGCGCTGGCGCGGTTCATCGAAACGAGCCACGAACGAGACGAATATTTTCTCATCGGCTTCAACTCGCGGGCGCAACTTCTGCTGGATCGCACGCGCGACAGCAGCGCCGTGCTCAGCAAACTCACGTTCGTCGAGACCAAAGGGAACACGGCGCTCTACGACGCTTGCTACCTCGGCGTGGAGAAACTGGCGCGCAGCACCTATCCGAAGCGCGCCATCTTGCTGATCAGCGATGGACAAGACAACAACTCGCGCTACACTTTCAACGAGCTACGCCGACTGCTCAAAGAGTCGGACGTGATCATCTACGCCATCGGCATCATTGGCAGCAACGATGCGGGCAGTTCTTTGGGGATGCAGGGGCAAGCGATTCTCGACGAACTCGCTTCGGTTTCGGGCGGGCGCGCCTTCTTCCCGCAGACCACCGCCGAGATGAACGAGATCTTCGAGCGAATCGCACTCGAACTGCGCCACCAGTATTCGATCGGCTATCGCCCGAAGGATTTCGTGCCCGATGGACGCTGGCGACGCATCAAAGTCAAGGTCAACCCGCCGCGCGGTCTGCCGCGGTTGTATGTTCGCAGCCGCGAGGGGTATTATGCCATCGTCAAGCCGCGTTGATCCGTCTGGCAACGGCGCGGCTTGCCGGGTCATCAATCAAGCAGTGCGCAGCGAGTCCTCTGGCGAGGCTCGCTTTG
>CAKZOF010000768.1 GCA_937135995.1 uncultured Pyrinomonas sp. | reverse complement strand
GAAATGCTAGCCAGCATCCTCTTGACGCACCACAACCTCTTCTTCTTCCTTGACACCATGCGTCGCGTAAGGCAATCTATTCGGTCTGGCCGCTTTTCCCGTTTTCGACAGGAGTTCCTCGAAGGCTTCAGGTCGGGCGTGGACTGATCGCGCCCGCTTTCTAGTCAGCGGGCGCTTCGGCGGCAATCGCGAGTCTCGACGAAAGGTCTGAACCGAATGGTCTCTTATCTGGCGTTTTTGCAGCAGCAACAGCCGCCCGGACTCGGCGGTTTCATCATCTCGCTGCTGCCATTCTTCATCATCCTCGGCATCTTTTACGTCTTGATCATTCTGCCGCAGCGCCGGCGCTATCGCGAACTCCAACAGCTCGTCGCGAATCTAAAGGTCGGCGACCGCATCGTCACCACTGGCGGCATCATCGGGACGATCACCGCCGTGCGCAACAAATCGTTGCTCGTGCGCACGGCCGACAAATCGATCCTCGAGATCTCGCGTTCGGCCGTCGCCGGTCTGCACACGGAAGAGGAAGAGAAGGCTTGAACCGCTCTGCACGTCAGAGCGCCATCGAGTGACCATGAAGAAGAACCTCAGACAGCGCGTCATCATCATCGCCATCGTGACGCTTGCGGCGCTCTACATCGTCTTCGGCCCGCGCCACCGTCCGACCTGGCAAGATTTCACGCTCGCTGGCATCAAGCGCAATTTGGCCGAGAACATCCATCTCGGACTCGACCTGCGCGGCGGCTCGCATCTCGTCATGCAGGTCAAAACCGAAGAGTATTTGAAACGCTTGACCGAAAACACCGCGATCGGCATACAGAACGCGGCCAAAGATGCCGGCATCGGCGTCCGCCAAGTGCGCCCCGAGGTGAACGGCGACGATTACCGCGTCGTGATGGAACTGGAGGACGCGTCCAAAGCGAGCGAGGCCCGCAGCGAGATCGAGAAGAAGGTCGATCTGAACGGTTGGACGGCCTCGGTTTCGGGCAACAACGTGGTGTGGACGCTGACGGCCGCCGCCAAACGGACGCTCAGCGACCAAGCGGTGGAGCAGGCGCTGCGCATCATCGAGAGTCGCATCAATCTGCTGGGCGTCACCGAACCAACGTTGCAGCGGCACGGCTCGCCTGAATCGCACCAGATACTTTTGCAGATGCCCGGCGTGCAAGACCCTGAAAGGATCAAGGCGATTCTGGTCGGCGAATCGCGCTTGGAGTTGGTTCACGTCATCAGCCCGAAGAACCCGGCACCGATTCAAAGCTACGCGACCAAAGAGGAGGCCATCCAAGCGCTGGGCGGGACGATTCCACCCAACAGAGCCGTGCTCCCTTACGTGGAACGAGAAGAGCCGACCGCGGCGCAAGAGAACAGAGAGGGCAAGGAGCGCGCCGTTCGTTGGGTCATCGTCGAGACGCCGGCGATCATCGACGGAAGCGAACTGCGCAGCGCCGAGGCAGTCTCGCGCAGCGGACGAGGCAGCGATGACTACGTCGTCGCCTTCACGCTCAAACCCTCGGGTGCCGAGAAGTTCGCGCGCTGGACGGGGCAGAACATCAACGAATACATGGGTGTGGTCCTCAACGGCGAAGTCAAATCGATCGCTTACATCAAGTCGCAGATTTCGGACGCGGGCGAAATCAGCGGACGGTTCACGAAACAATCGGCTGAAGACTTAGCGCT
>CAKZOF010000767.1 GCA_937135995.1 uncultured Pyrinomonas sp. | reverse complement strand
CCAGGGCTTCGTCTCCCGCTACGGCCACGACGTGCTCGACCTCTCGCCGGCGGTGGTCAGCGACATCGACGAGGACGGGGGCACGATCCTCGGCACCTCGCGGGGCGGTCAAGATCCGGAGGAGATCGTGGACTGCCTGGAGCGGATGAACGTCAACGCGCTGTTCGTGATCGGCGGCGACGGCACGCTCCGCGGGGCGATGCAGGTGGCGGCCGCCGTCGCCGAGCGCGGCGGCAGGATCGCGGTCGTCGGCGTGCCGAAGACGATCGACAAGGATTTGGCCGGAACCGACTACACGCTCGGTTTCGACACGGCGCTGCGCAATGTGACGGAGATCATCGAGCGGTCGCGCACGCCAGCCGGTTCGCACGGTTGGGTACAGATCATCGAAGTCATGGGACGTCATGCCGGACATTTGGCCTTGTGGTCGGGCGTCGCCGGGCAAGCCGACTTGATCCTCATCCCCGAACATCCGTTCAGTTATGCCAAGGTCTTCGCTCATCTGCGTGAACGCATGGGCGACCCGAATCGGCTGACGCGCGACCCGCTCCGCCCACGGTATTCGGTTATCGTCGTCGCCGAAGGAGCCTACTCGGAAGATGGCCAGATCGTCACAGTGGACGACCGGCAAGATGCCTTCGGGCACGCCCGTTTGGGCGGCATCGGCGAAACGCTCGCGCGCAAGATACGCGAAGAAACGCCCTACGACGCGCGCTCGGCGGCCATCGGGCATCCGCAACGCGGTGGCCAACCGAGTCCCATCGACCGCATCATGGGGATGATGTTCGGCGCGCGTGCGGCGGATGCGGTCGCCGCTGGCGATTTCGGCAAAATGGTCTCGGCGCGCGGCGTCGCTCCGGCGTGCGACCTGTCGCTTGTGGATCTGTCGGTGGTCGTCGGCAATCTCAACACCGTCGATGGCGAACGCTATTACGACACCGAGCGTTACCACATGAAGAACTTGGGCATGTAGCGACCGCGGCTTCGCCCGAAAGACAGCCGTTGCCTCTCGCACGCAGCAGCATCATCATCGCGGCGCGCTTGGCGACGCTGGTCGAACGTTGTCGCCAGTCGCGCTCTCCGTTTTGCGCAACTGGATGCCCGTGCCGTGCGCGTAGAGTCCGGGCAGGCTGATCGGCAAGCGGCCCACGATCTCCGCCTGTCCAAGCACCGCGCGCGCGGCGGCGCGTTGCAGGCTCGGCATGTCGCCGTAGGCGACCACATACGTCTTCAACTCCGGAAAACTCTGCAAAAAGTAGGGGTTGCCGAAGCTTATGCCGATCACCGGCTTGACACCGAGCACGGCGCGCAACGCGCGTTCGCCCGCCTTGGGGAGGCCGACGCTGTTGGCCTGTCCGGAACGGACGCGCCCGTAGAGCGAGGCGACGACCACATCCGATTGCAACGCGCGATCCACAGCCTTGCGCACTTCTTCTTCGGACGAACGCTCGTCGAGAACCACCGTTTCGACGCGTGCGCCTCGGCTTGTCAGTTCCGCCGTGAACGGGCGCGCTACCCACAGCCGATCTTCGCCGTTGGTGATGGCTAGATTGAAGATGCGCAACGTTTGTCCGGTGCGGAGCGGGACGAGCTTGGCATCATCGCGCACGAGCGTGATGGCGCGTTGAGCGATCTCGTCGGCTAATTGCTCAGCCTCGCGGCCGGCGACGAGGCGGTCGATGGCATCGAGCGGCACCAGTCGTTGCTGGACCAGCCCGAGAGTGTACTTGGCGGCGAGAATGCGGCGTGCTGATTCCTCGATGCGACGTTCGCTCAAGCGTCCCGTGCGCACCGCTTCACGCAACCCGCGAATGCAGGCTTCCGGATCGGCGGGTTTCAACAGCATGTCGGCCCCGGCCTCGACGGCGCGCACGGCGGCCTCGTCCTGCGTGAAATAGAGCGTCAACCCACTCATGTCGAGCGCGTCGGTGACGACCAGACCCTGAAAACCGAGTTCGCCGCGCAGGAGTCTGCCCGTGATCGCGGGCGACAACGTCGCCGGAAGCGTCGCCCGTTCGACGACCACCTCACTTCCTTCTTCGGCGTAGATGGGACGAATCACCTTTTCGCGCGGCAGAGGCGTGATCACGGTCGGATCCAGTCGCGGCAGGCTGATGTGACCCGGCATGATGGCTCCGACACCAGCGCTGATCGCCGCGCGAAAAGGCACCAGTTCGACGCGTTCGAGCCGATCGCGTCCGACGTCGATCACGGGCAGGCCGCGATGCGAATCGATGGCCGTGTCGCCGTGACCGGGAAAATGTTTCGCCGTTGCGATCACGCCGCCTCGTTGCGCTCCTTCGATGAAAGCGACCACGAAACGGGCCACTGTCGCTGGATCTTCGCCGTATGACCGAACGTTGATCACCGGATTGGCCGGATTGTTGTTCACGTCGGCGACCGGAGCGAAGATCAGGTGGACGCCGAGCGCGCGCGCTTCGCGCGCCGTGATCTCGCCTTGACGCCGCGCATAGTCGGGATTGCCCGTGGCGGCGACGGCCATGTTCCACGGGAAGTTGATTGTGTCTTCGAAACGCATTCCCGCTCCCGCTTCGAGATCGGCCGAAACGAGCAACGGAATGCGCGCAAAGCTCTGCAT
>CAKZOF010000766.1 GCA_937135995.1 uncultured Pyrinomonas sp. | reverse complement strand
GAGGCCGTGCGGCTCGCCGACGAGTTGATCGAAACGTGCAACCTATTCGGCTACGGTGAGATCGGCGAAGAAGGCGCTGCCGGTTACCGGCGCTCGTCCGGAGCGTTGCTGTCGATCTTTAACGATCGGCTGAAGAACAAGGACCGCTTCATCGGCGTGCGCATAGACGAGAAAGAGGATGTCTACCCGGCGCTCCGGCAGTTCTTCGGTCGGCGAGGGATGGCAATCTGAGCATTTTCAACCACTCGTCCTAAGCTGGCTTGGATTTTTGTACTCTCCCATCGGTAACCGAGTGCGCGATGGCGGCGGTGCGCCACAGTTGGAACATAGCGAGGGTTCTTTTGCTCCTCTGTTGCCAGTCAAGTACACGGCTTGCTTTTTCGGGCGACTCTCTGCGTGTCCTCATCATCAATTGCTAATCAAACGAGCGCGTCGTCGATTAACTTTCATGCGTTAATTCCTTCGACACGAAGCACAGCATCCGTCTGCATCGTCGTCTCCGCCATTTCCGAAATATCGGACGAGAATGTTCATCGCCCATTCAAAATTTTGAATGAAAATCCAAATTTTCGGATTTCTCTTTGTGCTTGGTCTCCTCTTGAGCATCCCGATTGAAGTGCTAAAGGTGTACATATCAAAGTTTTACTCGTAATCACCGGGCTCCTAAAGTTTGTGGCCCCAAAATTGCTGGCCGGGTAATGATGAAACAAAAACTACCACGCGAATGAAGGACGAAGATCCTTCATGATCGCGGCATTGCTTGGATTCAGGAGGCTGGTATGCGCAAATTCAAAACATTTCTGGCAGTGTCAAGTTTGCTGCTCTCCCTCTCTCTTGCAGCGTTCGGTCAAGTGACAGGAGGTGCAGTAACGGGTACGGTGCTCGATTCCACAGGGGCCGTCGTGCCAAACGCAACGGTTACGTTGCGTAACAAAGCAACAGGACAAGAGTTGACGACGCAAACCACTGGCGCAGGTGCGTTCAATTTCCCCAACGTTCCAGTTGGGGAATATACGATCACAGTTCAAGCGCAGGGTTTTCAACAGGTCTCGCAAGACCTTCGCGTCGCCTTGAACCAAACGACCAGTGCAGATGTAACCCTTCAACCCGGACAGATCCAGGGCGTCGTTGAGGTTACGGCTGCAGGTGAAGCTTTAGTTCAAGCTGATAGTTCACAGCTTGCTAAAAGCTTTCAGACCAAACAAGTGGCTGATCTCCCTATATTCGGAAATCAGAACGCATTGGCGTTGCTCTCGCCTAACGTCGTCGGACAAGCCGCCGGAACAGCGGGGGCAGGTGGCACCGTTGGAGGAGTACGTCCCCGGTACAATGTTTTCACGGTAGATGGGGTTGACAACAACGACACATCGGTAACGGGGCCGGCAACAAGCGTTATTCAAGACGCTGTAGAAGAGTTTACCCTGCTTACCAACAACTTCAACGCTGAGTTCGGGCAAGGTGGTGGCGGGCAATTTGTCACCATCACTAAATCAGGCACCAACGAGTTTCATGGATCATTGTTTGGTTACTTGCAAAGCCAACGCCTCAACGCGGCAAGCACGAGTCAAGAACGTCAGCTTCGCGCGGGCGAGCTCACCGAAAAGCCGAAGAACAGACTGATTCGGTACGGAGGAACAATCGGTGGGCCTATTGTGCGGAACAAGCTCTTTTTCTTCGGTGCAGTCGAACGCGTCCATCAGGATGAAGAGGCGAGCGGCTCGACCTATTTAGCACCCACTCCGCTCGGGCTCGCGCGCATCGCGGCTATTCCGGGCGTTAGCCAGTTTGTTGTCAATCTACTGCGCAACAACCTCGTGCTAGCGCAGAACACTACGACCACGCAAACCGTCCTCGGCGTGCCTGGCATCCCGTTCGGGGAGGTCACTTTAAACGTTCCTTCTGGATACCGGGACAATCTGTTTCAAATCAACGTTGACCAATTGCGCGGAACCACAGACCAGTTCCGGTATCGCTTTAGCTTTGATCGGTTCCGCGCTGTTCAGGCTGGCAATGGTGATCCGAAGTTCAATAACCTTGTGGCCTTCGACTCACGACTCTTTTCCGCCACATGGGTGAGAACGTTCAGCCCAAGTTTGGTCAACGACTTGCGGCTCTCCTACCGTCGTGTGATCAGCGACTTCCCATTGCAAGATCCTGCGTTCAACGATTTCCCAAACATCACAGTGGCTCCGCTCAATCTTGCCATCGGGCCAAATAGCAACCTGCCGCAGGGAGGGTTCGAGAATGTTTACCAGCTGTACGACGCATTGACCTACACGCGCGGCAGACATACCTTCAAATTCGGGGGCGAGATGCGGCGCGTAATCACGTCGAGCGACTTTCTGCCGCGCGCTCGGGGCGATTACATATACGCTGACCTGGATGAGCTGTTGCTTGACCGGCGTCCCAGCGTGCTTGATTTGAGGGGCGTCGGCAGTGGGACATTTACCGGCAATCAGTGGAAGTACTACGTATTCGGGCAAGACGACTGGAAAGTGACGCCGAGGCTGACTTTCAATCTCGGCTTGCGTTACGAGTACGTCACGTTGCCGCGCGACGCGGCGTTGCAACAGCTCAACTCAATCTCCAGTGTTCCCGGCGTAATCGAATTCCGCGTGCCGCGCACGGACAAAAACAATTTCGCTCCGCGCGTTGGCTTTGCCTATGCTCCATCTGCACAAAGCGGGCTCGGTCGCTTGCTCTTCGGCAGCGAACGTGGCGCAAGCTCCATTCGCGCCAATTTCGGCATCTCCTACGGCGAAGTCTTCCAGAACCTGGTGCTGCTGCAACTTCCGCCGCAGTTCCAACAAGAACTAGACTTCGCCACGGCGGCCGCGTTGTTCGGTCTCGATCCAAACCGACCGTTCTTGCAGAACGGTGGCATTCCGCCAAGACCGATTCCGCCGACCACGCCGAGCGCGGCACCCAGGGCCAGGGCGCCGACGTCGCCCATGAACACCTCGGCCGGGTAGGCGTTGAACCAGAGGAAGGCGAGGCCCGCACCCACCATGGCACTGCAGAACACCACCAGCTCGCCCGCGCCCGGGATGTGCGGCAGGCCCAGGTACTTGGCGAACACCGCGTGACCGGCGACATAGGCGAACACCGCCAGCGCGCCCGCCACCATCACCGTGGGCATGATGGCCAGGCCGTCGG
>CAKZOF010000765.1 GCA_937135995.1 uncultured Pyrinomonas sp. | reverse complement strand
CCCGGCGATCTTGCCGGCGTCCTTGGTGGCCTGCCGCTGCGCGTCGTTGAAATAGGCCGGCACGGTGATCACCGCTTTGTCGACCTTTTGGCCCAAATAGTCCTCTGCCGCTTGCTTCAGTTTCTGCAAGATCATCGCCGAGATCTCCGGCGGCGACCACTCTTTGCCGCCAGCCAAGACGCGCACGTCGCCGTTGGGCGCCTGAACGACCTTGTAGGGAACCTGTTTGATCTCGTCCGTGACCTCGGAATAGCGCCGGCCCATGAAGCGCTTGATCGAGTAGATGGTGTTCTCCGGATTAGTCACGGCCTGCCGCTTGGCGACTTGGCCGACGAGACGGCTGCCATCCTTTGTGAAAGCGACCACAGATGGCGTGATGCGACTGCCTTCCGCGTTGGTGATGACGACGGGTTCGCCGCCCTCCATGACGGCGACCACTGAGTTGGTTGTGCCGAGGTCGATGCCGATGATCTTGCTCATAGGGTGAACTTCTCCGCTTTTTGAACTAATGCTGTTGCGCCTTGAACGCAGTTTCAATATAAATCTTGAGTATGGTGTTGTCAAGTTTTCTCCCGCCCACGAAACGCGCCTTGGTCGCCACCTTGTTGCTCTAAAACTTTGTAAGAGAATGATTTATGGCGTTGTCCCGATTGCCCGCCCTTGCTTCGTAGGAGAGCGTGCTGCAAGCTATTGGGGATCTTCCTAGCGAAGCTCGCGGGTTTGAGAATGCAACAAAAATACAAGGGAACATTTTCTGCAAACGGCCGATAATAAGAAGTAGAAGATTTTTTAAGAAGACGGGTGCGCTTTCTTGGCACGCGCGTCCGATCTGACATAGATCAAGGAGTCTGTTCAATGACCGTGCGCGTCTTTGCCCAACAAGAAACAACCACCACCCCGACTTCACAGGAACCGGTCGGTGCGCACGCCGTGCCGCCATCTTCTGACGAACAGACCGTGCGCGTTACGACCTGCATTCGCGGCGACATGCCGGTCGATCAACAGCCGCGCTCGTCTTGCTCGCTGGCGGAGCAGCATGCCGCACGAGTCGGCATCGATGCCGGGCGGCTACGGCGGGCGCAGGTGGAAGCCAAGCTGCCGTCGGGGGCTGGCAACACGCCGCCGCTGATGGAACCAGCCGCTCCAGCCAGCCCGCCTTGGACGTTGCCGAAGGCGGCGACTGGCAACACGCCGTCACTGGTGGAGCCAGCGGCTCCTCCTGCTGGGCAGTCGGGGCTTGCGGTGCAGGCGGGTCGCACGCACGCCAAAGTTACAGCTAAAAATTCAACCAAGGAGAATGCCTCGAAGCTTGCGGCGCGGGCAGGCCGCGCGCGCTGCGACAGTGACCAATGGCGTAGCGTCGACTGGCGCACTAGCTCACGTCGAACAGGGGCCCGGCGGCGGCAGTGCGGCGTTGTCGTGGCCCACGCGAGCCGAGTGGCGGCTACGAGCACTGGAGTTAGCGGGCATCGATCCAACCGAGTGGAACCCACAGAAGGGGTTTGCTGCCAACCGAGAGTCGGTCGAGCGCGTCTACAAGTTCTATGAGCGTCTGTATAGAGAGCACGCGGAACTACGCTGGGCCGGCATGGCGAAGCTAGCAGGGGGCGTGGTCTGGGGCGCGCTAGAGCGTGTGAATCTCGGCAAGATGGGCGCGTTTGGCATTTCGATATCTTCGATATCTACGCCACCGTTGTCGACAGGTGCTGCGCTAGGTGCTGCGCTGGCAGTGGACGAACTAGCTTTTCTCGAGCGCAAACTGTTGGTGATGCAAAAGCAGATATTCGACGACTTGGCGTGGCAGCACATGGCGTATGTGGAAGGAGGCCTCAGCGCGTTGGAAGAGGCCTACAAACGCGGTGAGATAAGCAGCGATAACTTAGGCGCGTGGCGTGACATCGCGAGCGGCGACGAGGAGCGCATCTGGCGCGGCAACATCTGGTTGCTCTTTAGAGAACAGAAAAGGATTTTGCAGATCCACTACGACGAGATCAGGAACAGGCCGCTTTCCGGCACTGTGATGGGGCGGGCGATGTCGTGGCTGGCAGAGTCGCCTGTTCCCGGTGGACGCCCGTTTAGCAGTGCGGTAGAGGGCGACCTTACGCTGTTCGAGGATCGCTGGCGGTGGATCGAACGTGAAGTGATCGAGCCGTATCGCCACTTGTCGCCGGAGTACCGTGCGCGGCTCAACGCGCAGCCGTTGGCGGAGTTGGCTGCGCGGCGGTTTGCCTGTCGTCCGAGCGAGCCATGTCCGCAGCCGCGCCCCACGCCGCCGCGTTTGCGTTGAAGGAGCGACTTCGATGAACCTGAGATGGCAGGTAAGTCTATTTGGCCTTTTGCTGCTGGCAGGCAGCGGGCTGAGCTGTGAGTTGACGAAGATGGGAGCCGGGAAGAAGCAACCGCCGGAAGAGATCGTCTGGGACTTGTCGCGCAGCCACCGGATCCAAGATGTCGGGTGGCCAGCCGAGACGAGCAAGAATTTTCACAGGGACTTTTATTGGCGCGAAGGCGACATACTGATGACGCTGAAGTTGCCCGGCGGCAAGGTGTTCAAGGAGAGGATTCGAGCCTTCGACTGTTACCGACGCGAAGGCGAGAACGTGAGCAGCATTAAGTTGCAAACGCACAACAAGACGGTGGATGAGGCGTACCAAGATGCCAAACGACTGATAGCTTACTGGGGACTGCATGAGAAGGATCTCGATGAGTGGTACAGGAAGAGAAAGATGGGTGAGAGAGAGATCAGTGACACGTTCGACTCGATTCGCAACGACATCGATCCGCCGTTGTCTGTCAGGATACTGCACTCATTCAATGATGAGAAGCCATGGTTCATCTCGTTCGAGGTAGCGTTTAGGGATTCGAGCGAGGAAGGTACAAGAGATAGGGAGAGAGAGTTGCAGGGAGGAGCTTCACAAGATCGGTGAGCGCTGGGCGTTCGTTCTTCATCAGGCTGAGGGGCTGACGTCTTTCTGCTCAGCGTCGGTGCAGACGGAAGCAGCGTTGGCGCGGTGGACGAGGTGAGTGAGGTCAGATGCAGGTTTTAGAATAAATGTAGGAGCGAGAGGGGCTGTAGTCCCCCTCAATTCATCGGATTCCGTTTGATAGCGATCTGATCCTGCTCATTAGGTAAGCTTTCAGTCGAGCAAACGCCAAGATTCAGAAGGGTAAGCTGACGGTGTCCAGCGTCGTCAGTACCGCGGTCATCACCACGCTCACCTCGTCCAGCGTATCGGTCGCGCAACGCAGACCGTGTAGGAGAGTTCGTGTTGGAGTTTGGGTTGGGAACACGAGGCGGATAGAAGGTGCCCCGTGGACCAAGACCCCTGCGAAAGATCCTGAAGGCGGCGCTGAGTGAAACGGCGACCGAGGGTCTCCGGTAGATTCGTGACCGGAAGAGTTCGCTGCGGGAAACGGACAGGAACAGGAACGGCTACTGCTCTCCGGTGGGCTAATCCCAGAGTATGTTCTTGGCAAGCAACCACGAGCGAAAACGAGACGGCAGAGAAACTAGCAGGTGCTTCCCTCCAAACTTCCGAGATCAAGGGCAATCGACCCAAAGCGAGAGAGCATCCCTTCGCCCAAAAGAAGTTGATGATGACAAGCCTGCGGTGCCAGCAAGAGATTGATGCGTGTGGCGATACGGTTCGGTCAAGACTTTTCGACAACTACTGCGACAGAACCGTTGGAAAACATTCGCCTCCGACAATGGTCGTGGAAATGTTTAACTGACCCCCACGGCCCGCAAGCGCGTGGGATTCACGATTGCGACAAACTGAACGAAGCGGCGGCGCTCCCACGGCCCGCAAGCGCGTGGGATTCACACGCCTCACCACTCGAAGGGGGCGTCACGCACTGGTGTGACGCCATTTCAACCGTCTGCTTGTGCGGCGCTTCTCGCGTGTGTCTCACGGTACACAGGAGGCAAATCAACGCTAGCTAAGTTCTGCGATAATAATTGCGCTTAGGCGCAAAAAACCAGAACAGTACACAGGAGGCAAATCAACGCTGGCTAAATTCTGCTTCGGAGCACGTGGAAGAGTCCATGCGTCCCACCCCTGAAGGGGATAGGTTTCATCGCTTCCCCACGCCCCCCCTCGTTTTATAAAGGAGGAGAGAAGGCGCTGGCCGGGAAGCTGAGATTGAGTGGCTATCGCCAGTCGTGGGCGATCTAAACCATTGATGGATAAGTAACTAGGAATTGCAAGGCGTCGCTCAGAGAAATTAAGACAGCGGCTGAAGAAAAAAGCAGGAAACATTTTGGGCGAGCGGCCGATAATAATAGTGGGGGCCTCTGAAAAAAGGCAGATATAGCGAACCGACGGCGGTCGGAGGAGAAAAGAAGGTGGATTGCAACAAAAATGCAAGGAAACATTTTCGGCCAAACGCCGATAATAATAGTAGAAGCATTTGAAAAAAGGGTCGGTGTGTTGAGTTGGCGGCGAGTTGAAGAAAAAAGTAGGAAACATTTTTGGCGAAACGCCGATAATAATAGTAGAGGCATTTGAAAAAGGGTAGGTGTGACGGACCGGCGACGGTCGAAGGAGAAAAAGGCGGGTTGCAACAAAAATGTAAGGAAACATTTTCCGCGAAACGCCGATAATAATAGTAGAAGCATTTGAAAAAAGGGCCGGTGTGCTGAGTTGGCAGCGAGCTTGAAGGAAGTCAGGAAACATTTTGGGCGAGCGGCCGACGATGATCGTAGAAGGTTTTGAAAACCGAGGGAAGAACCGGAGCCGGGCAGCGTGAGGGCGGCGACGGCGACGGAGACAGAGGAGGAGAGAAGATGTTCGGCATTGGGAAGATCTTTGGTTCACTTTTCGACCGCCTCGGGCTGGGGTGGGTGGGCCACGCCATTCAGCTGGCGATCAACATCAGCACGGGCAACTGGTTGGCGGTAGCCGACGAGGTGCT
>CAKZOF010000764.1 GCA_937135995.1 uncultured Pyrinomonas sp. | reverse complement strand
CAAGCATCCACAGGCAGCGCCAAACCAGCACGGCGAAAGAAGGCCAAAAAGAAGACAGCTCCATCAACATCACCCAGCAACGCCCTAGCGCCAACGACACCGCCACAGACAAGTCGAAAGCGCAAACTGCGACGGCGACGCGGCAACGACAACAAACCGCCTATCCCGCCCTCGGCCTAGCCGGCCCGCCCGACTCACCGCATCGCGCTCGACAACGACTGGATGAACGCGCTGGTCATCGTCGCCCACCCCGACGACCCGGAGTTCTTCGCCGGCGGTACCATCGCCCATTGGCGAGATGCCGGCCACGAAGTGCGCTACTTGATTTTGACCGGCGGCGACAAGGGCAGCGACGATCCGGACATGACCCCAGGCCGGCTGGTGCGCATTCGACACGAGGAGCAGCGCGCTGCCGCGGCAGTGCTTGGCGTGCAGGAGGTGGTCTTCCTGGAGATGACAGACGGCGAACTGAGCAACGATCGCTACGCACAACAAGCTATCGTGCGCTACGTGCGCCGCTGGCGACCGGATGTCATTCTCACGACCGACCCGCTCACGTTGCACTACGGCGCTACGCGCATCAACCACAGCGATCATCGCATCGCCGGCATTTTGGTGTGCGACGCGCTGTTCCCCGCAGCAGGAAACCGCATGTACTTTCCCCAACTGCTCGCCGAGGGCACGCAGCCGCATTACCCGCGCGAGATCTACTTCGCCGGCACCACCCAACCCAACACGCTGATAGACGTAACGGAGCAAATCGAGCAGAAGATCGCGGCGATCTTGCGGCACGTCTCACAGGTGCGCGACCCTCAAGGGCTGCCGGAGCGCGTCAAGCAGGGCATGTTGCGCGTGCTGACCGACGGCCGCGCGCGTTACTACGAGAGCTTTCGCCGCGTGATGCTGTAAGCGAACGTGGAATAATCGCAGCTCACGCGCCACGCAAACCGGAGCAGCGCCATGGATTATCGAGACCGATACTGCATCGTTGGGGCCGGCACATCGGGCCTTGCTGCGGCGAAGAATCTAAAGCAGCGCGGCATCCCGT
>CAKZOF010000763.1 GCA_937135995.1 uncultured Pyrinomonas sp. | reverse complement strand
CTTGGCGATCGCGAACAGATCCTCTCCAGTTACGGCAATCACGTTGACCGAATGCCTGCTTCGCCCCATTTCGGTCGATCTATTTCGCGATGCGCTGGCTAAGCGCACCTCGTTATCCACCTATTTACACCAAATCCACAGCCTAGAGGTACTCGATCAACTCTCTCGCACCATCGAAGTCATGACCCTGCCGGCGCGCTTACGACTGAGTAGATGGTTGTGGATCTTCGCCCAAACCTTGGAGCCAGCGAGAACGGGATCCGAAACGCGGATCAAGTTACCGTTGAAGCAATACGAACTGGCTGAATTGATAGGCGTAACGCCTGAAAACCTAAGCCGTTTATGGAAAGAACTGGACGAGGAAGGTCTGCTCAGTCGCCGCAAAGAGTGGTTGTTCATCCACGACGTTCGACGGCTATATATCCCCAATCAACCGAACCGGGATTGGAAAGGATTTGATTCCGACTCAATCCTTCCTAGCCTTGATCTAGATTGAATCTTCGCCTTCCAGCATAAAATCTTAGATCAAGCTAACTCGTCATTCTCGGTCCACGAACGCTCCGCGAAGGGAGTCCTTCATGTGTTCTCGATCTTTTCTGGGGGAGTCTGCGAGTTGGGCTGGGCCAACCGGTCCAGCGACCTTCATGTGCTCTCGATCTTTTACGGCCCCTTCCTCCACGGCAGCTCGATCCGCACCGTCGTCCCTCGCCCTTCGCGACTGTAGACGTTGATCGTGCCGCCATGATCGCGAATTATCTGATAGACGATCGAAAGGCCCAGACCCGTTCCACCGGGGGCCCATGAGGTAAAAGGTTCCGCGACGAACAATGAAAAGCTCCGGCCCTGAGCGCGATCGCTAACGCCTACTTCGGTTATGACAAACTGCGGGCTTGGCAGATCGCCGCCGAAGCGGTGGAAACGGCTAACGCGGCAACCTTCTTCAAGGTCGAGCCCGAAATCTCGGTTCTGACGAAGACCGATGACGAAATCTCGATCTACAAATTGAAGGCGCCGAGCTTGAGCTTGGCCGCGCTGTTTGCACAACTTGCGCTCGATGATCTGTACCAAGCGACCGGTTTAGCGAGGAACATCAAAGACGAGCAACAAAGGTCACTGTCGTTGCTTGCAGTCGCAGCAAGTCAACTGAAAAAGGGATGATCGACAGAACCGACGAGCGCTTTGAACAGTTTCTTTCAAGAGAGGCCAGCATGATCGTCGTCGGCAAGGCGTTGCCGCGGCCAACGTCATCTTTTTTGCCCTCTCGCTGCTTTCTCGGCAACCCAAGAAGTGGCGTTTCGCTGCATCGAAGTGCGCGTCAAGCGACCAACTAGGTTCATGCGCGTGAAGGTTGCAGAGGTAGCGGGCTGAACCGCGAAATCAAGCTAACCGAGCGAGGACGTCGGCTTTCGCCGAAACCGGTCGTTCCACCGTCCGCGGCGCGAAAAGCTTGACTCACCCGCCGTCGCCCCGTAGAATCTTTGTTTCGCCCAAAAGGGGAGTAGATCACCCCGCAAGGTGGGTCCGGTAAGATCGTCAAGACGGTCGCCAATGCGCGATCCGGTCTACCGGTAAGAACCAGTAGGGTTCGACGATCAAGACCTTTTGTCGCGCGACGAGCGCGCAAAAGGTCTTTCGTCTTTTCGCGCGCTCGTTGGACCGAAGGCCAATCGGCCTCGACGTCAGAGATGAAAGCGAAAGGACCGAATTAACAGATGATGACTGTAGAGCTTTTCCCGTTCGTCGAATACTGGTGGTTCTATGCCGCGTTTGTCGGCTTCGTGCTTTTCCTGCTCGCGCTCGACCTCGGCGTCTTTCACCGCCAAGCACACGAGGTCTCATTCCGCGAAGCGACCCTCTGGAGCATCGTTTGGGTGGCGCTGGCGCTGGCTTTCAATCTTCTTCTCTACCGCTATGCACTCTGGAAGTTTGCGCAAGATGCGCGCTTGATGTCCATCCCCGGTTTCGATCCGCAAGCGGCCGCTTGGCAAACGGCGCTCGAATTTCTCACCGGGTACATCGTCGAAAAATCGCTCTCCGTTGACAACATCTTCGTCTTCGTGCTGGTCTTCAGCTATTTCGCGATCCCGGCGAAATACCAGCACCGCGTCCTTTTTTACGGCATCATCGGGGCGCTCGTTTTTCGTGCCATCTTCATCGCGCTCGGAGCCGTGTTGCTGCAGTACCACTGGATCGTGGTGCTATTCGGACTGTTCCTCATCTTCACCGGAATCAAGATGCTCTTTGCGCCGGACAAAGGCATCGATCCGAGCGGCAATCCCATAATCAAGCTCTTTCGCCGCTTGTTTCCCATCACCCCGGAATTTCACGGGCAGAGCTTCTTCGTCAAACTGAATGGCGTCTGGCACGCGACGCCGCTCTTCATCGCGCTGCTCTTTGTTGAAACGAGCGACATCATCTTCGCCGTCGATTCGGTGCCGGCCATCTACGCCTTGACGGACGAACCGCTGATCGTCTTCACCTCGAACGTCTTCGCCATTCTGGGTCTGCGCGCGATGTACTTTCTGCTCGCTGGCGCCGTCGACAAGTTCCACTTGCTCCGCTACGGGTTGGCCGTGGTGCTCATCTTCGTCGGGCTCAAGATGGCTTGGCTCAACGACTTTTACGGCGGCAAGTTTCCCATTCAGTGGTCGCTCGGCATCATCCTCGCCGTCATCGCGGCGTCGGTCGGATTGTCGCTCGCGTTCCCCAAACGCCGCGCGGACGAAGCGTGACGCAAGCGCTCGTGCGCCGAAGTAGCTCATCTGGTGTAACCGGGCGCGCAATTCGAGGCCTTCCGCCCGGATCTCTATTCGGTGAAAGCCTCGATTCGGGTGCGTCGAAAGATAAGTGACGGCGAGTTGACGTTGCAGCGAGGCGCCGATCTCGCGCAAGAAAGGCGCGATGCTCACGGGCGCGCCCGTGCCTTGAAAAAAGGATTGCCCGCCCGTCTCTTCCGCGAGGCGGTTGAGCGAGCCTTGACCGTAGCTGACCAACCGCAACCCGCCCAATCCCGTGCCGCCGAAGGTCGGTGCGTAAATGGTGTAGACGGCAACGGCGCGACGTTGCGCTTCGCGAATTGCTCGTTCGAGATCGATGCTCTGCGTCGGCGCAGCGGCATCGAGGCCGCGCGACAGGTCCAATCCGTCGGAGATCATGATAATGGCGCGACGCCCCGTCGGCAGTCCATCGAAGCGGCGCAATGCTTCGATCACCTGCACATAAGGGTTGAATGGGGCAGCGGTCGCCGCGCCGATGGGAACACGCAACGCGCGCGCCGCGCGCTCTAGATCGGTCGTAAAACGCTGCCGCACCTGCAACGTCCCGGCGGTCAAGTAGCCGACCATCACCCGCGAGCCAGAAGGCAATCGGCGGATGAAATCGGCCAAAGTCTGAATGTCGTTGCCGATCGAAGAGACGACATCGTCTTGCACCAGCACAGCTAATTGCAACGGTGATTGTGCTGCCCCGCGCACAGAAAGCGTCTGCTGCAGCTCGCCGTCTTCGCGCACGACCAACGGCGGGAGCATCGCCATTTCGGTCTTCGTCTTCACCGTCACCGGAATCGTCACGGCGCGCACTCGCCCTTCACCACGCCCGTTTTGCCCCCTCGCTTCACACCAACAAACAACCGCAATCAACACCAAGATCCATGCTCTCGTCGCTGAGTTCTTCATCGCGCGACCTCGAAACTAATTATTCGAAGAGCTGTGATCGAAGCTTATAGCGGCTGACGCCGCCGCGCAAAGCCGACCGGGCAGAGGCCTCAACCATTTCGCCCCGCAGGCCGCCCTGACCTTCAAGCTCTCGCAAGCCCGCACTGGCTGGACCACCGGCCTGCTATTCACCTTGAGGGTCTCTTTTGTCACTTTGACCGTTGGGGGCGTTCAAAGTGATCGAACGAACCCGTCACGCGGCGGCGCGAAGGGATCCATATCGGCACGTTAAGTCTAAGCGCCGCAAGCGAGTACAGCCGCAGATGGTGGTTCGCAGCGAGACGGCATGAACCTTGCCCTAGCAAACTTTGTCAGACCGCCAGAGCCAGAAGCGCAACTGCGGTTCGAAGGACTTTATGATGAAACGAACTTCACATGAGGCGCGGACAGTGTCGCCGAAAGCGGGCTTGCAACTCGTTACCGCAGTCGAGTCGGCGCTGCGCGCGGCAACCATTGGGGTGCTCGTGGCGGCGGTCGCGTGCGCTCCTTTCGCCACCGTCGCGCAAAGCTGGTCGGGCAAAGAGCCAGCGATGAAGCGTCGGTCCAAGGTCTCCGAAGACCTTCTCGAACGCAAGCGCAAGCAGCGCCGCCCCGAGAAAGTGCGCGTCGTCGTCGAACTTGAAGACGGCAAGAAGGGCGACGCCTTGCTCGGTTTTCTCCGTGCAGTCAAAGGGCGCGTGCAAAAGCAGTTCCGCCAGCTGCCACTGAGCGCCGTCGAAGTTCCGCTCGACAGGATCGAAGAGTTGGCGAGCGTGGACGGTGTGCGGCAGGTTTCTCTTGACCGCACGGTCAGAACGTTCGGGCATCTATCGACGACGACAGGAGCCGAGCTGGCGCGCCAAACGTGGACCGTCTCCGGCCAGTTAGGCGCGCTCGACGGCACAGGCATCGGGATCGCCGTTCTCGATTCCGGCATCGATCCACATCATCGCTCATTCCTCGCCCGCGACGGCGCATCGCGCATCGTCGTGAACCGTGATTTCACGGGCGAAGGCCGTACGGATGATCCTTACGGACACGGGACGCATGTCGCATCCATCGCCGCCGGCAACGATCAAATAGATCAAGGTCAATACGCTGGCGTTGCGCCCAACGCGCGGATCATCAACCTACGCGTGCTCGACAGCAACGGTCTAGGCTCGACGTCCAGTCTGCTCGGCGCGCTCGATTGGATTCTAGCCAATCGTGACGCGTACAAGATTCGCGTCGTCAACATGAGCCTCGGCACGCTCGCCATCGACTCTTACAAATACGATCCGTTGTGTCGCGCCGTGCGGCGTTTGGTCGATGCTGGTATCGTCGTCGTCGCCGCTGCCGGCAACAACGGCAAGAACAGCACAGGCGATAAACTCTATGGACACATTCATGCTCCGGGCAACGATCCGGCGGTGATCACGGTCGGCGCGGCGAACACTCGCGCGACGGATCAACGCGCGGACGACGCCATCGCCTCTTTTAGTTCGCGCGGGCCGACCCGCAGCTACTGGACCGATGAGCAAGCGGTCAAGCATTACGACAATCTGATCAAACCCGATCTCGTCGCCCCCGGCAACAAGATCGTCGCGGCGCAAGCTGCTGGCAATGCGTTGGTTGCACAGAACCCACAACTCGACGCCAGCGCCGGCACCTCGCCCGATAGCGCGATGATGTATTTGAGCGGCACGTCGATGGCCACGCCCGTCGTCGCTGGCGCAGCCGCGCTGATGCTACAAGCCAATCCGCGCCTAACGCCGAACCTAGTCAAAGCGATTTTGATGTACACAGCGCAGCCGCTCGCCGGAGCGAACATGCTTGAACAAGGCGCAGGTCAAGTGAACATCGCCGGAGCAGTGGAGCTCGCGCGGCTCGTCCGTTCGGATCTGTCCTTGGGTCTGCCCGTCGGCGCGCCGCTGCTAACCGCTGCCCCGCCACGTCCCTGGACGAACATCGCTGGCGATGGCTTCGTCTGGTCGCAGAGCCTCGTTCTGGATCGCACGTGCGTTTTCGGAACGGACTTGATCACGAAATATCAGGGCATCTACGCGGTCGGCGTCCTGTTCAGCGATGGGATTCTGGTTGACGGCGAGACGCTACGCGCCGATTCGACGTTGCTATCGAGCGGCGTTTCGCTCGGAGGCGGGGCGCTCTTGAGCAACGGTTCGTCTTGGTCGGATGGAACGGTCTTCTTAAGCTACGAGACACTTCTGGGCGACGGAACACTGATCGGCGACGGCGTCTTGATGAGCGATGGCGTCCTGATGAGCGACGGCGTGCTGATGAGCGATGGGGTGTTGATGAGCGACGCGACGATGCAAGCGCAGTCGGCGCTTCTCGCAGGCGACCCGTGATGCGGTCACAAGCTCGACTTGACACTTATCGAACATGAAGACTCGCTCCCAAAGCGTGTATGCATGTTGGACTCACTGGATCACAAGCTTGACTTATCGAACATGGAGACGCACGATGATCGACCTGCTGCACGAGCGAATCGCACCACAACCAACTGCCACCCCGTTTCGCGGCTTGCATCGCACCCTGCCGCTCGAAGAAGGCGACTGCGCCGAAGCGCTGGAGTTTCTTGACCGGCGCCCGCATCACGCTTTCATCTTGAGCGGCCTTCTTCGTGAGAACGGCTTGAGCCGCGAACTGAATCGAGGCACGTTCTACGCTTGCCGGGCCGGAGATGGTCAACTGCTCGGAGTCGCCTTGATCGGTCACGCGACCCTCATGGAAGCGACGCACGAGGAGGCCATCAGGGAGTTCGCGCGCCAGCTCCAATGTGAAGAGAACGCGCACATGATCATGGCCGAACCGCAGACGCTCGACCTTTTCTGGCGCACGTATGCTCCGCACGGGCAGCGGATGCGGCGGCGGGAACGCCAACTGCTGCTCGCGCTCGCCACCGATCCGAGCAGATGCGGCGCTTTATCGCGACTGCGACGGGCAAACGACGATGACCTTGCGCTTCTCTTGCCAGTTCACGCGCAACTAGCTCGCCAAGAGAGCGGCGTCGATCCACTGATGGTGGACCCGGAAGGGTTTCGTCGAAGATGTGCGCGACGCATCGCGCAAGGGCGCACCTGGATCTGGCGTGAAACGGATCGCATCCTGTTCAAAGCCGACCTCGTTACAAGGACGCCCGCCGTCCTCTACCTCGAAGGCGTCTACGTCGCGCCGGACGTCCGCGGGCGTGGCGTTGGCCGCGCGTGCTTGGCGGAACTAGCGCAACTGCTCGCAGCAGACGGGCGTTGCTTGTCTCTTTTCGTCAACGCGAGGAACCGTCATGCGCGTTGCCTCTACGAAAAAGTCGGCTTCAAGCTTCGCGCCGTGTTCGACTCGATCTTTCTACACCCTCGCACGGAATGCGCATCGCACTGAAAGATGTCTTCCACCGTTCGCGCACGAAAGTTCATGCTGACGGTGATCGCGACGGGAGCAATCGTTGTGCTTCTGTCGGCGGTGCGGCTCGATCTTGCGCGGCTCGACGTCGAGTTTCTGTTGATCTGCCTCATCACAGTCGGTTTCAGTTCGCGACTGGTGTTACGCATCCCGAACGTCACGAGCCAAGTTTCGATCTCCGATACGTTCATCTTCCTCGTCCTCTTCCTTTACGGCGGCGAAGCGGCAACGCTGCTGGCGACGTTCGAAGCGCTGACGGCATCCTTGCGCTTCAACCGAAAGAAGATCACCATCCTCTTCAACGCGGCAACGCTGGGCATCTCGACCTGCGCGACAAGCGCCGCCGTGACGGCGGTCTTCGGCCCGCCATGGGAACTCGTGAGGATGGGGGATTGGGCGACGCTCGTGCTGGCAATATGTCTCGCCGGAATGGTCCAGTACGTCTCTAATTCCGGTCTCGTCGCCATCGGCTCTGCATTGAAGGACGGCGTTCCCATCTGGGAAACATGGACGAAGCACTACCTTTGGACCTCGATCACCTACTTTACCGGCGCATCGGCAGCGATGATTGCCGCCAAATTGGTCTTCAGCTTCGGTCTGTTCGCCCTTCTCGCCACCGCCCCGATCATCACCATCGTCTATTTCACCTACCGCACCTACCTCGAAAAGGTCGAATCCGCGGCGGCGCAGGCCGAACAGGCTCGCCGCCACGTCGCCGAACTTTCGCGGTACATCGCGGAACAAGAGAAGCTACGCCAGCAGTGCGCGCAGCTCGAGAAGCTCTCCGCTCTCGGCGAACTCGCCTCCGGCGTCGCACACGATTTCAACAACGTCCTGTCGGGCGTCCTCGGGCGCGCGCAGTTATTACTGCAGACCGACGATCTGGAAGAGATCAAGCACGGATTGGGGATCATCATCAAGAC
>CAKZOF010000762.1 GCA_937135995.1 uncultured Pyrinomonas sp. | reverse complement strand
TCCGTTCGATTACAACTACGATCGCGGCTACAACGCTTTCGACATCCGCCACAGCTTCAACCTGAGCGCCGTCTATGCGTTGCCGTTCGGTCGCGGGCAAGCCTTCTTGCGCGACGTGGGTGGCGTCGGGCAAGCGTTGGTCGGCAACTGGGAACTGGCTGCCATCTTCAACGCGCGGAGCGGGCTGCCGCTCGACATCCGCGTCGTCCGTCCGGATATCGTCTACGTTGACGCCAACGGCAACGTCTTCAACAATCCGGCTCCCGACCGGCGCGCCGTGATCAACACGCCCGGCGGCGGCGCGTCGCGCAACGTGCGGCGTCCCGACCTCATCCCCGGCGTTAATCCATATCTTGACAACGACCGACAGTTTTTGAATCCAGCAGCGTTCGCCATCCCGGCGCCCGGAAAGTTCGGCAACTTGAAACGCGGATTGTTGCGTGGACCCAATTTCAAACAGTTCGATCTGATGATCGCCAAAAGATTGCCGATCACTGAAAGAAGCAACATCGAACTGCGCGCCGAATTCTTCAACCTCTTCAACACGACCAACTTCGCCAATCCGCCCGTGACGCTGCCCAATGCGCTGCCCAACAGCTCGCTTGCCGAAGCTAACCGCGTGCAGCCCGGTCAACCTTTCACGCAAGCGGCGGCGGGCGTCTTCGGCATTCTGAATCGCACGGTGGAAAGAACGGTTGGACTCGGCACCAATCGCCAAATCCAATTGGCCGTGAGATTCAACTTCTGAACCGAAGCAAGAACGTGACCGAGATCGGCGGCGGATGAGTTCGCTTCGACCATCCGCCGCCGAAATCCTTTCTCAGACATCGCACAGGGCGACCGCTTCGCGCAGCGATGTGAGCGGATCGCGCGTCGGGATGAATTCGTGCGCGAGGTAGCCGGTGAAGCCCGTCTCCACAATGGCGCGGCAGATGGCGGGCCAATTCAATTCTTGCGTGTCGTCCAGTTCATGCCGTCCGGGCACGCCGCCCGTGTGGTAGTGTGCGATGTACTGGTGGTTTTCGCGGATCGTGCGGATGATATCGCCCTCCATGATCTGCATGTGGTAGATGTCGTAAAGAAGTTTGACGCGCGGCGAGGCAACGGCTTTGACCACCTGCACGCCGAACGACGTGCGATCGCCTTGATAGTCTTTGTGGTCCACTTTGCTGTTGAGGAGTTCGATGCAGATCGTGACGCCGTAATCTTCAGCCATCTTCTTGATGCGGTTGAGTCCGGCGATGCAATTTTCCAGCGCCTCGGCGTCGCTCATGTTGCGCCGGTTGCCGAAAAAGGCGATCAGATTCGGCACGCCCAGTTTCGCTGCTACCGGGATGCTCTGTTGAAACCCTTTCGCGATCAGATCGTGGTTGGCGCGATCATTGAGACCTCGCGCGATCTCGGCGCCCACCGCCGGATAGCCCATCGAGCAGGTCAGACCGTAACGCCGAACGATGGGCCATTCTTCTTCGCGCAGCAGGTCGATCGCCGTCAATCCCATCTCGGCTACGGCACGCGCAAAATCGGTTAACGGAATACGGTTGTACGGCCAGCGCGAAACGGATTGTCGGAGTCGTCCGCGTTGAACGGCTCTGCGCGTCTGTTGTTGGGCGGTGGAGTCCGATCTCGAAACCAACGCCGCTGTGAGCGCGGCGCCGGCGCACCTTATGGCCTCGCGTCGGTTCATCATGGTTGGCTTTGTGCTCCTCTTCGGGTGTTCGATTCATGGCGTCCACACTTTTAAACCATTTGCCGTGCTTCGCCAAGCCTTTTCCCGCCACGCTCTGCCACGCGACGCCGAGAGGTTGCGTCCGGCCATGCAAGCTAGCTTTTCGTCGCCGGGGCGTTAACCGAATTTTAAGACACTGTTCACCTTGAATTAACCCACTCGTGGGATGCTGGCGCGCAATCGCTTGAAAGGATGTTCAGGAGCGACAGCCTCGACGCTTGAAAGAAAAAGGAGTGACGACGATGAAGCACACACGACCCCGTCGAAAACCGATCTGCTTGCACTGCTTGATGACTTTGCTGTTCATGATCTTCGCTCCGTTTGTGGATGGCACGGAGTTCACCGGCCGCGGGCAGAGCGGCCCGACCGGCAGTCTGAGCGGCGTCGTGACCGATGTCAACGGCGCCGTGCTACCGGGCGTCACCGTCACCGTGCGCGACCCACAGACGGGATTGCAGCGCGTTGTGTCAACCAACGGCGAAGGAAGGTGGACCGTGCCGGCACTTCCCGTTGGCGATTACGAGGTCACATACGAAATGGCCGGCTTCAAAAAGCTCGTGCGCGAGCGCGTCTCGGTCGAAGCCGCTGTGCCGCGCACACTCGAAGATCGATTGGAAGTGGGCGAGGTCGGCGCGGCGATCACCATCACCGAAAACGCTTCGTTGCTGACGCCTGACACGGCAGCTACGTTTCGTCAGCTCTCCGCCGAAGAACTGGTTCGCGTGCCGACTTCGACGCGGAGCTTCACGCATCTGCTTTCGGCGGAAGCGGGCGTGAGCGCCGATCTGCCGCCCGTGCTGACCAACAGCAACGGCAACATCTCGCCGTCGGTCAACGGAACGCGCACCACTTCGACGAGCCTCTTTTTCAACGGCATCGACGCGACCAACATCACGACCAACGAAGGCTCGCTCAACGATAACATCGCGCCCGCGCCCGAAACGCTCGCCGAAGTGAAACTCCAGACGAGCCTCTACGACGCTTCTACGGGACGAAGCGGCGGCGGCAACTTCCAACTTGTTACGCGCAGCGGGACCAACCAGTTCAACGGAACCGTCTATTATTATCTCCAGCACGAGAAATTCAACGCCAACGATTTCTTCTTCAACCGCGATGGCATCGAGCGCCCGCGCGCCCGCCGTCACGAAGGCGGTTTCACGATCGGCGGGCCTATTGTCAAGGATCGTTTCTTCTTCTTCGGCGGTTACCAGCGAACCAAGGCCAAGACCGGTTTCGTCCCGACGGCGAGCAGCATCACGGTGCTGCCCGAAGCCCTGCGCCTGATTCAAGGCGAGCGCACGGCGGAAGCTGTGGTTGCCGCATTCAAACAGCTCAACCCGAACTTCCCTCTCACGGCGCAGCAGATCTCGCCGGTGGCGCTGCGCATCCTGAACCTGCGCAATCCGGCGACCGGCGATTTCTTTATCCCCGCGCCGCGCGCTGGCCTCCAATCCACTTTCCGCGATCAAACGGTCGGACAGTGGGTCGGCGGAAACCCGTTCGTCCGTCAGCGCAACGTCTTTCCAGCGGAGTTCGAGCAGGATCAGTTCACCGTGCGGCTCGATGGGCAGTTAACTGCAGCTAACCGCTTGAGCGGCACTTTCTTCTTCGCCGACTTCCCTGGCTTCGATCCCTTTCCGGATCCGTCGAGCCTCGCTTCGCCTGTGACGTTGCAGCGCAACGATCGCAACCGGACGCTGGCCGTCGCGGATACGCACGTCTTCGGCGCGAACCTGATCAACGAAGCGCGCTTCGGCTTCTTCTACTTGAACAACACGCGCCAGTTGGACGACCCATTTCTCGCCATCACCAACGAGGCAGTAGGTGTGCCCAACCCGGCGACGTTCTTCGACAACAGCCCTGGCACACGACGGCTGGGCCACTACATCTGGCGCAACAACCTCTCGAACCTCTCGTTCGGCGGACCGAACGATTCTTTCAACCGGCGTAAACAGCAGACCTTCAGCTTCGCCGACAATTTGACCTACGTGCGCGGGAGCCACACGCTGCGCGTCGGCGGCGAATTCAAACGCCACCAGTACGACACGAACCTGCCGGAAGAGCAAGCGACTGAGTTCGAGAAGTTCGAGAACTTCACGCAATTCCTCGCTGGTTTCGGCACCGAAGCCGACACGCAATTCGGCGTCACGGACAAGAGTTTCCGTTTCCGCGACCTCAGCTGGTTCATCGCCGATGATTGGAAGATCAACCGGCAATTGACCCTGAACCTCGGGTTGCGCTGGGATTGGTTCGGCTGGCCCGAAGAGAAACAAGGGCGCATCGGCAACTTCGACTTCGACCTGCTCACCAACACGGAGAACCCGGTGAACGGCTTCATCGTACCGAGCAACGTGCAGCCGACCGGCTACATCGTCATCGACGATGCCATCGCCGCATCGACCAAGGTGAACAACAAGCACACGTTGAAGGGGCAGGATCTCAATAATTTCGCTCCGCGTTTTGGTTTCGCCTATTCGCCGCTCGATAGCAGCCGGTTGGTGATTCGCGGCGGTTACGGCATCTTCTACGATCGGCCGAGCGCGGCGTTTATCAACACCGTCTTTTCGAACTACCCCTTCTTGCGCGAGATCGAAGTGACCGCGCCGACACGCGCCGTGCCGCTCGATCGCGCCTTCTCACAGCAATTTCCGAACGATCCGAACTTCGCCTTCAACCGCTTCTTGCCGAACCGCATCCAGTTGGTCCGCAGCGGCAACGTGATCACCTATGTCATCCGTGACAACACGCCCGTCACCCGCCAAGCCGACGGGACCAACAATCCGATCGACATCGTGACGGGACAGCCGTCGCGCGGCAACATCGCCGAGACCTTCGAGTTTCGCGCCATCGACCGCAACTTGCGCACGCCCTACGTGCAGCAGTGGAACCTCGGCGTGCAGTTCGAACTGACGCCCAACCTGTTGCTCGAAGCGCGCTACGTTGGCACCAAGGGGACCAAGCTGCTTCAAGCAGTGGCCTTCAATCAAGGCTATGACCTGAACGATCCGGCAACGCCGGAACACATCTTCCGGCGCTTCAACGAAGCCTACAACGCTGCGTATCAGGCCGAAGTGGCGCGCACCGGAAACGTCAACGCACTGCGCGGACCGTTGCGCGCTGCTGCTAGCGAGCGCGAGCGAGGGCGCGGCATCGCCTTCGGCTTCCCGAATCCGGCCGCGGGTTTGGCCGTCGATTACAACTTGAGCGATCCCAACGGCTCGGTGATCGGCTTTGAAGCGCGCGGACCGATCCTCGGCTTCAACATCCCGGAGGCGTTGTTACTGCAATCGAACGGGAATTCGATCTATAACGCGGCGCAGTTCAGCTTGACGCGGCGCTTCGTCGATGGCTTTCAATTCAACGTCGCTTACACTTTCGCGAAGTCGATCGACACGAGCTCCGTCGATCCGGGCAGCACCGCTGGCAGTGGCAAGCCCGACGTGCCGAACACGGGCTTCGTCGTGCAAGGCAATCAACGCGATCTGGCGAGCAACCGAGCGCTCTCGGATTTCGACCGCACGCACCGGTTCAGCGCGAGCTTCGTTTACGATCTTCCGCGCGCGGCGACTGATTCTCAATTAGCGCGGGCGCTGTTGAACGGGTGGCAGGTCGCCGGCATCGTCGTCTTCCAATCGGGCACGCCCTTTTCGGTGGTCGATGCGCCGAACAACTTCATCGTGCAACGAGCCAACATCGCCCCCGGCTTTGCCGGGCGGATCGCGGGCAGCGGCGACGTGCGACGGCGGCTGAGCGCTTACTTCAACACGGCAGCCTTCGTCATCTCGCGCCCCAATCTGAACCCGAATATCAACACTGGCGTGCCGAACAATCCGTTCTTCGATCCGAACGCGCCTTTCGGCAACACGGGGCGCAACTTCCTGCGTGGGCCGGGCCAGCGTAATGTGGATTTTTCGGCCATCAAACGGTTCCCGTTGCGTGAGCGAACCGATCTGGAGTTTCGCGCCGAGTTCTTCAATCTCTTCAACTGGGCCAATTTCGCTAACCCGAACGGCAACGTCGCCGTACCGCAAACTTTCGGGCGGATCACGGCGACGAGCAGCGGCCCGCGCGTCATCCAATTCGCTTTGAAGCTCAACTTCTAAGAGGCGAAAATGGCACGCGAATCCCAATGGGCCGCGCGCTCGATGCAGAAGCGAGGCGCGCAGGTTTGAGTTGGAGAAGCGATGTGAGTGGAGTTGGGTTCTGAGCTAGGCAAACGAGAGACCAGCTCGGTTCGAGCTGAAGAAGCGATATGAGTGGAGGACGCCATGCCTTACGTTGAACTCGACGGCGCGAGAGTTTACTACGAAACGCACGGCGCGGGCGCGCCGCTCGTGCTCATCCCAGGCTTCGGCGCGGGCGCGTGGATCTGGTTCAAACAAGTGCCAGCATTGGAGCGCGCGTGCCGGGTCATACTCTTCGACCCGCGCGGCGTCGGGCGCTCCGTGGCGCGCGATGAACCGTTCTCAACCAAGCTCTTAGCCGACGACGTGGCCGCGCTTCTCGACCATTTACGGATCGAACGCGCCGACGTCGCCGGCGCTTCCTTCGGTGGCTTCGTCGCGCTGGAGTTCGCGCTCGAGCATCCGGACAGGTTGAACAAGTTGATCCTCTGTTGCACGAGCGCTGGCGGCGCAATGCACGTTGCGCCCGATGCCGAAGTGCTCGTGCGTCTTGCCTCCACGCAAGGGCTCAACACCGATGAGCGGATGCGCGAGAACCTTCTGCTCGCTTTTTCGCCCGAATACGTCGCGCGCGAACGCGACGAAGTGGAGCGCGTCATCGCTTTGCGCGCAGCCTGTCCGGTGCCCGAGTTCGTCTATCGGCGACAACTGCAAGCGGCGCTCACCTTCGATGCGGGAGCGCGGCTCGGCGCGATCTCGTCTCCGACGCTGGTCATCACGGGCGATGCGGACCGGATCGTGCCGGCAGAGAATTCGCGCCGGCTGGCGGCGGCGATCCCGTCTGGCAGGTCTACCGGCGGCATGAGGCCCGGCAGGCAGGGGCCGCGCTCGACGCGCTTCGGGAGATTGAGGAGAGGTTCGGCGATGCCCGCGACGGCGTGGATGTGGTGATGACCGGGTCCGGCGCGATTTCCCTGGCGCAGGCGGCCGGAGCGCGATTCGTGTCCGAAGTCGCCGCCGTGGCGCTGGCGGTGGAGAAACGCCAACCGCGCACGGGCACTGTGATCGAACTGGGCGGGCAGGACGCCAAGATGATCTTCTTCGAGCCGCGCCCGGACGGGAGCCGGCGCAAGACGCCCACGATGAACGAAGTCTGCGCGGGCGGCACGGGCGCGCTGCTCGGCATCGGCGGCGGCTTCATCATGGTGCCGGCGATGATCTATCTGCTGGGCATGCCCACGCGGGTCGTGGTCGGCACCTCGACCTTCCAGATCATCTTCGTCACCGCCTTCACGACCTTTCTCCATGCCGTCACCAACGGCACGGTGGACATCCTGCTGGCCCTGATGCTGATCGCGGGCGGGGTCGTCGGCGCGCAACTGGGCGCCAGTCTCGGCACGGGCCTGAAGCCCGAGAGGCTGCGGATCCTGCTGGCGCTGCTCGTGCTGGCCGTCTGCCTGCAGCTGCTGTTCACGCTGCTGCTGCCACCGGCCGATCCCTTCACGGTGACAGGGCCATGATGCGATGGCTTCTGGCGAGCCTCCTGCTGCTGCTGCCCGCCGCGACGAGTCGGGGTGAGGAGATCGTCCTGGGCCTGTCGCAGGACGAGGTGGCGATCACCGCCACCTTCGATGGCTCCGACATCCTCATCTTCGGCGGCGTCCGGCGCGACAGGATTCCGCCGCCCGGCACGGCCCCGCTCGAGGTGATCGTCACCGTCTCGGGGCCGATGGAGCGCCTGACCGTCCGCCATGCCGAGCGCCGCTTCGGCATCTGGATGAACACCTCCGCGGTGCGGGTGAATGCCGCACCCTCCTTCTATGCCGTCGCCACCACCGGCCCCCTGGACGAGATCCTGACCGAGACCGAGAATCTGCGCCATTCCGTCTCCATCCCGCGGGCGATCCGCGCCATCGGCAACGATGTGGGCAACCGCGACGACTATCTCGAGGCGCTGATTCGCCTGCGCATGGAACAGGGGGCCTATGTGCTTCTCGAAGGGGGCGTGGACTTCGCCGAGCAGACCCTGTTCCGCACCCGTATCGGCCTGCCGGCCAATCTCACCGAGGGGCGCTATCCCACACGCATCTTCCTCACCCGCAACGGCGAGGTGGTGGACCTTTTCGAAACCGCGATCGAGGTGCGCAAGGTGGGGCTC
>CAKZOF010000761.1 GCA_937135995.1 uncultured Pyrinomonas sp. | reverse complement strand
CGCGTCGAGATGGAGTCCGAAGTGCCGAAGCAGTTGCGGAAAGGACATGCGTCCGCTGCGAAGCTCATCGAAGAGCGACGCGATCTGGCCGCGTGTCAGTCGCTCGCCGTTGCGCGCAACGAGCACGCCGAGTTCCTCGAACAGTTCCCGCGCCGCACAGGCGATCATGGCGGCCAGATCCGGTGTGATCGCGTGCTTCACCGGCGCATCCATGTCGGTCGCCTCTCGCTGCCCGCCCGGAAAAGCGTAGAAGCCGCCGAGAAAAGCGAGTCGTGCGTTGCGGCGCGCCCAGAAGACCTCGGCTCGCCCGTTGCGTTCGCGCACAAGGATGACCGCGGCGGCGTCTTTGGGCGTCGCCGCGCGAGCGGCGGGAGAAACCGGGTTCGTCGCTCCGTGGTCCAAGAGTTTTGCGCTTTGGTCCGATCCAGTCGATTGCAACTTCGGTCGCCCTGCGTGTTCGCTTCGATTCGCTCACCGCGCGTTTTCAAGTATAGCACCTTCGGGACGAAACCGCGCCTTCTCCGAACTTCCGAAGGTGTCACCAGCGCAAGCAAGGGTTCGTCCTCGTGCGCGCAAAGTCGGCCCGAAGTTCGTTCGCGCGAGGCCCTATGGTTCGGCGGCCCTTCGCGGCCGTTCGAAAAGCACGGGCAGCAGAAGATTAAAGCCTCTTGTTCTCGTAACCGTTGCAAAGCGATCACGCTTTTTTCGACCGGAGAAGATCCGGCTTCGCGTGCGCGGTCCTTGAGGTTGTCGGACAAAAGAGAGCTGCTAGGAAGCGAAAAAAGGATGGGCGAAGGTGTGACGAACTCGCTTGGATTCAAAAGCGAGCTTAAAGAGGGACAAAAGTGGTTTGCTCGTCCATCTCGCCCCGAGTGCGGCGGACACGCGCTTGGCGAAAAAGAGAGATCGAAAGGAGCGGGCCCCTCTCGATCTCCGGTTCGTCGCGCTTTCGGGAAACTTTAGAGCGCGCCGTCTTCCCATGAGTACCCGTCGCGCGGCCAGACGGCGAACGTCTCACCCGTGCTCTGGTAGTTGAAGAAGAGCGTCTTGCCGTCGGGACTGAAGGTTGCGCCTGCTGCTTCGACCGTGGAGTTGATGCGGTAGGCGAAATCGAAGACTTCGCCTTGTCGCGTCAGTCCGCGAACGTAGTCGGTGCCGTTGCCGTCTTCGCAAAGGACGATGCCGCCACGCGGGCTGACGCAGATGTTGTCGGGTGATTCGAGCACGGCGGCGTCGGTCGATTCATAAAGCAGGACGAGCACGCCTTGGTCATCGCCTGCGGGCGTGTACTGCCAGATTTGACCTTTGCCGATGTTGCCACCGCTCGTCGAGACGAAGAAGATGCTGCCATCGCCGTACCAGCAGCCTTCGAGTCGCGCGAAGATGCAGCCGCCGCGCGCAAGACCCTGATTGAAGACCGACGTGGCGCCAGCTTCAAGGTTCGGATCAGGATCAGAGATATCGACCCAGACGGTTTGCAGTTGTCGCCCCATGGTTTGGCCCGTGCGCGTGTCGTAGCGCGGATTGTTTCTGATCGCCAGCATCTGCAGCATGCCGCCAGCGGCCAGCTCTGCCGGACGCCCCGGCCCACCCGGACGGTTCGGGATGAAGCGGTAAAATCCCGCCGGATTGGCGTCTTCCGTTTCGTAGACGATGCCCGTCGCCGGATCGACCGCCAACGCCTCGTGCGAGAAGCGTCCCATGGCTTTCAGCGGCACGGGGACGACCTCGGTGTACGACGCTGCCGACACTTCAAAGGCGTAGCCGTGTTTTTGTGTGAAGGCGTTGCTCTGACTCGGGCCGACGATGGTCTCTTCGCAACTGATCCACGTGCCCCAAGGCGTCGGACCGCCCGCACAGTTGCGCACCGTCCCACTCAAGCTGACGAAATCATAGACGAGTGAGCGCGTCACGGGATCGACGACCAGCGTTGTCGTTCCGCCCGTGGCGCGCAGGTCATACGGACGGTTGCCGATGGCTTGACTGATCGGGCTACCGCCAGTCTGTTCGTGGTTGCGAACCAGATGGATCATGCCGTTGACGGAGAAAGCGGCCATGCCGTCGTGGAGTCCCGGCGTCAAGCGTCCATCCGCCATGGGCGTGCCAACGCGGCCAAAGACGTTGTATTGGAATCCCTCGGGAAGGGCAAGCAGCGTCTCGCCTGTGTTATTCGATGGCTTTGGCACGAGCGGCCCGTAGCTGCCGTTGGCCGCGCGGGCGATGGTGCGTCCAATGCCGAAACGGTCCAACATGCTGCGCGCTTGAAACCCTTCAATCGCCAGAAGAGCGCTGCCAGCCACGGCCGTGCTCCGCAGAAAACTACGTCGGTTCAATCTGCTCATCGAAGCCTCCTTCGTAATCGAACTCAGGTGATCAAGTGGGGATGTCCCGCGTTCGACGCTGCGTCGAACGCTTTTCGGGATGCGTCATGTTCTACCGGGGCACGGTTATCGAAAAGTGAAACCGGGATGAACGTTCGGTTAAAAGTGCGTCGGTGGTCCAGCGGCGGCACCCAGCCCGGGACCAAAGTTCAACGAATCTTCCAACGGAGTTAACAGGAAAGTCGCATCCGGAGTCGATCATGGGAGCGACGTTTCGCCTCCCGTCCGTTTCGGAAGCGACTGTACGGTTGCCCTTCGGGCGAATATGAGAGCGAACCGTCGATCAAGACTGAGAACCGAAAGGAGGGTTGAATGGCTTCACGTTTGATCTGCGCCTTGCTGTTCGGCGTGGTCGCTTTCGGCGCGACACACCGAGCTAAGGCGGATTCCATCGTCTTGCTCTCTGCGGAACACAACGGTTCTTTCGTGCCTCCGACGGCGACTTTCCCGCGACCGGAAACGACGATATGGACCTACAACTACACCGTGCCTGCTGGACAGGTTGTGACTGGAGCGACTGTTCAAGGCTTCTTCGGCAACTCCACCTCCAACACAACGGCCCCGGTGGACCTATATCTTGACGGCGTGCGGATCGCGCAGTGCGTCGCTGGCGCGCCGTGCACCGGCGCGGGCGGTGCCACCGGACCGGTGCCGTTCTCCTACTCGTTCTCTACCTTTGCCGTCTTCACCGATGGGCGAGCGGTGCTCTCCATCGTTCAGACCGGACCAGGCGCGGTGCGCCTCGGGCAGACTTCCCTGACGTTGCAGACCAGTCCGATTCCTGAACCGGCGACGATGCTTCTTCTCGGGACGGGCCTGGCGAGCGCGGCGGCCATCATGCGTCGGCGGCGCAGTCGGCGTCGCGCTTCGTGAAACGCTTTCGGTCGGCGGGCGAGAGCGATGCGCGCAAGGGGCGCTTGCTTTCTCGCCCGCTTCCGTTCTCCGGTGCGTTCGAACGTCGGGTTGAATCGCCGAGGCGAAAAAGCGATGAACCAAGAGCGCAATCCGCTGTCGGTCTGAAGTCCTTCGGTAAAGATGCACGCCCGCGAGAGAACGTGCCGCCGCTTGTCATCAAGGTTGTTCGTCGTCGAGCACGCAACGCAAAAATCGGCATTATTTGGGCAGCACTCAGACCTATCAGGGTTGTTCGTCGCTGAGCACGCGACCCGCCAGTTTCCCGGCGCGCTGATCCTACCGGAAGAAGACCCACCCTTCGCGCGATGCGTGGCGCGGGAGAAAAGCGATCTTGAAATCGACCGCTTCGGTCCCCGCACCTTCGAGAACGACTTCGATGATCACGCGGTTCGAAACCGCGAGATCCGTTTGCTGTGAACGGCATCCGCCGCCCGATGCGCCCGAGCAGCCAGAGGACCGATGCCAAAAGAAAGAGGCCGATGCCGAGTTCCTCGACTGAATCGATGGCGACTTCCAGCCATCGGGCATCGCGCCGCAATCCGGCATAAGGATTGTAGAGGAGCAAGAGGCCGAAGGTAACTACGACGTAGAGCTTAAGTCGCCGCGGGAATGCGATGTCGTCAATGTTGGTCGTATGGTCGTGAAAGTGACTACGACGTAAAGCGCAAATCGCCGCGGGTGGGCCACAAAGCCAGCCCACCAAACCTCCATCGTGTAGAGCAATGGCAGGCTGAAGATGAGGCCGCCAGCGATGCCACGCGCGTATTCGCGGAGCGACTTTTCGACGGGACGTGAAACGTTTTGTACTGCGACCGCTTGCGTCGGCATGACTGCGCGTTTGAAATATTCACCCGTGTGTTGTCAGCGCTTTGGTTCGGGTCTTCTCGACGGCGAAGAGGCGCGACAGCCGCAGCGCGAGCAGAAGGCCGAGGAGGGTGATGATCCCGCCGCCCCAATAGGTCAAACGCAAGCTGTGGTCGTCCATCTGCTGCGGAGCGTTGGCGCTGTAAAGAAGCCACGATCCGATGATGGGGCCGACGACGCGCGCTAAACTCGCCACCGATTGCGCGACGCCAAGCACGGTGCCTTGCTCATCGGCGCGCGCTGTTTTGGACGCCAAGCTGCTGAGCGTCGGCATCACTAGCGCGTTGCCGATGGCCTGCACGCTGAGCACGACCAACAACGCCCCCAGTCCGCCATGTTGTGGACCGACCAGCGGGACGACAAACATGCTCGCGGCAAAGAGCGCTTCACCGATGATGACGAGCGCTGGCTCGCCCACGGCCTTCACCGCCCGACCGAGCAGCGCGCCCTGCACGATCACGCCGAGCGTACCGATGAAGGCGAATAGATACCCGTTGTGCTGCGCATCGAACCCGAAGCGGTACATCGTGTACAGGGCAAACGTCGTTGTCAAAATCGAAAACGCCGTGATGAGGAGAAAGTACGTGCCGAGCACCAGAGCCAACGACGGGCGGCGCAAATACTCGCTCAAGTCACGCCACCTGCCGTGCGCCGTCCGTTGATGCGCCGTTTTGCGACGGACCGTCTCGGGGAGCAGAAAATAGAGGAGCGCGGCGTTGCCGAAGGCAAGCGCCGCGGCGAAGAAGAAGGGAACGCTCGTTCCCCACCGGCTCAGCACTCCGCCGATCGCTGGCCCGAAGATGAAGCCGAGACCGAACGCCGCGCCGATCAGTCCCATGCCCTTGGCGCGTTCTTCCGGCGCGGTGACGTCGGCGATGTAGGCTTGCGCTGTGGAGATGTTGCCGCCCGTGATGCCGTCGAGAATCCGTCCGACGAAGAGCATCCACAGCGAAGTTGCGCTCCCGAGGATAAGAAAGGCCAACCCCGTTCCGATGAGACTGAAGAAGAGCACTGGCCGTCGTCCGTAGCGGTCCGATAGTCGCCCCAAGATGGGCGAGAAGATGAGTTGCATCAGCGAGTAGGAGGCGAACAGCAGGCCGATGGCGATGGGGCTGGCATGAAAGCGCGGGCTCGCCGCATAGATGGGCAACACCGGGATGACGATCCCAAAGCCGATCAGATCGATGAAAACGGTGATGAAGATGATCAGCAAAGGAGAACGTTTCATGACAAAGCTCTTTCGGCTGGATCCAAGCGCGGTCTTCGGCTAGCGGCGACGCCCGCGTCTGCCCATCAACGATTCATCGATGGAGAACTTGCCGCCGCCCGCGATCAACAACGCGAGCGCCGCACACAGAAGCGAGAAGGCGTATTCGTAGCCACGATTCTGCAGGAAAAAACCGCCGGACCAGTGGACGCCGAAGATCGCGACCAGCATGACGATGGCGATCATCGCCGCGCCCACCCGCGTTAGCAGGCCGAGAAGCACGAGCGCGCCGCCGAGGAGCTCGAAAATTGCTGCCGACCCCATCCAGAACCACGTCGGGCGCATGAAGGCAAATGGCGGCGGCGTGGCGAGCCACTTGTTGAAGCCTGGGCCGCCCCAGACGCCGAAGACTTTTTGCGCGCCGTGAGCGATGAAGACGGCGCCGAGCGCGATGCGCAGTGGAATGGTCGCCCAAGTCGGATAGGTCGCGATCAAACGTTGAAACATGGCGGTCGTTCCTCGATTCCTTCTTCTCGCGCGCACGAAGGAGATGGCTCGCTCGAAACCACGGGCCGCCTCTTCTGTTGCGCGCCGTCATTGGGTAGATCTTCGGCTAGTTTTACCACACCACAGCGCGCGAAGAGAACCGGAAAACCGCCTTTCGCCGCTTCGGTCAACGAGCTTTGTTCGCCCCGACCGCGCTCGAGAAAAAGAACTCGAGGCGTCGCCCGCTGCGCGGAAGTTGCTGAATGAATATTCATTCAGTATCATATGGTGCGGTGGTCGAACATCTCGTCCGCGAGGTTGGTCGTATGCTCCGTATCGAACGCGCCGCCGTGTTGGGCGCTGGCAACATGGGTGCACAGTTAGCCGCGCATCTGGCGAACGCGCACATCCCGGTTCTTCTCCTCGACATCGCTCCGCAAGAATTAACGGCTGAAGAAGAGGCAAAAGGGTTGACTTTGAGTTCGCCCGAGGTGCGCAACCGCATCGCCCGGCGCGGCCTTGAGAACGCGCTCAAGGCGAAACCGGCGGCCTTCTTCACGCCCGATCTCGCCGCGCTCGTCACCGTCGGCAATTTCGAGGATGATCTTGCGAAGATCAAAGATTGCGACTTGATCATCGAGGCCGTGGTCGAGAACCTCGAGATCAAAAGGGCGCTCTACGAGCGCGTCGAACGTTTCCGGCGCCCCGGATCGGTCGTCGCCACGAACACGAGCGGCATCCCGATTCGCGCGTTGGCCGACGGTTTCTCCGAAGATTTCCGCGCACACTTTCTCGGCACGCACTTCTTCAATCCGCCGCGCTACCTGCATCTGGTCGAACTCATCCGCACGGAGTGGACCAAGCCAGAGGTCTCGTGCGCGATTCACGGATTTTTGGACCAGCGGTTGGGCAAAGGCGTCGTCGTCGCTAAAGACCGCCCGAACTTCATCGCCAATCGCATCGGCACCTACGGTGCGCTCATCACCATTCGGACGATGCTTGAGGACGGCTACTCGATTGAAGAGGTCGATGCGCTCACCGGTCCAGCTGTCGGCCGGCCCAAGACGGGCACTTTTCGCCTCTTCGATCTCGTCGGCGTCGATGTCCTCGTCTACGTCGCGGATAACCTCTACCGAGCCGTCCCCGATGATGAAGAGCGCGACGTCTTTCAAGTCCCGCAATTTCTGCGTGAGATGATGGCGCGCAAGCTTCTCGGCAACAAGACGGGCGCCGGTTTCTACCGCAAGCAGAAGGGCGGTGGCGAACGGGATGAGATCTGGGCGCTCGATCTCGCGTCACTCGAATACCGCCCATCGCAGAAGGCTCGGTTCTCGTCGCTTGAGATGGCGAAGAACGTCGAGGACGTGCGCGAGCGCATCCGGACGCTGGTGTGGGGCAAAGACCGCGCCGCTCAATTTCTTTGGAAGACGCTCTCGCGCACGTTGCGTTACGCAGCCAACCGCATCCCGGAAATCGCCGACACCGTCGTCGAAGTCGATCGCGCAATGCGCTGGGGCTTCAACTGGGAACTCGGCGTCTTCGAGACGTGGGACGCGATCGGCGTTGAACGTTCGGTCGCGCGCATGCGCGAAGAGGGCTTGAGCACGCCGCCGAACGTCGAACGGATGCTCGAAGCGGGCGCGCGGAGCTTCTACAAGACCGACAAGGGCGAAGACTTCTATTTCGATTTCGCCGCGCTCGACTACAAACCCGTGCCGAAGCAGCCCGGCGTCATCATCCTAAAGTCGCTCAAGGAGCAGGACAAAGTCATCAAAAAGAACGCCGGCGCCTCGTTGATCGATCTCGGCGACGGCGTCGCCTGCGTCGAGTTTCACTCGAAGATGAACTCGATCGGCAGCGACACGGTTCAAATGATCCGTTATGCGCTCGACGAAGTCGAACGCAATTTCGTCGGGCTCGTCATCGGAAATCAGGGGCAGAACTTCTCGGTCGGCGCTAATTTGATGCTGCTTCTGCTCGAAGCGCAAGAGGGCAACTGGGAAGAGATCGATCTGATGGTGCGCGCTTTTCAGCAGACCAACATGCGGTTGCGTTACTCACCGAAGCCGGTCGTCGTCGCGCCGCATCAAATGGCGCTGGGCGGCGGGTGCGAAGTGACGCTCCATGCGGATCGCGTGCGCGCGGCGGCGGAAACTTACATCGGTCTGGTGGAGGTCGGCGTTGGGCTTATACCAGCGGGCGGTGGGACCAAAGAGATGCTCGTCCGCGCGCTCGACGCGATCCCGAAAGGCATGGAAGATGCCGACCCGTTCCCGTTCGTCAAGCGGGCGTTCGAAACCATCGCGCTCGCTAAAGTCTCCACTTCGGCTGAAGAAGCGCGCCAGATGAACTTCCTCAGGCCGTCGGACACGATCTCGATGAATCCCGATAGACTCATCGCCGACGCTAAACACGAGGTGCTCGCGCTCGCCCAAGCGGGCTACGTGCCGCCGCAACCGCGGGCGGACATCCTCGCGCTGGGCCAGTCGGCGCTGGCGACGCTCAAAGTCGGCATCCACATGATGCGGCGCGGCGGCTACATCTCCGATCACGATGCCGTGATCGCCGAGAAGCTCGCGCGCATCCTGACGGGCGGCGACTTGAACCACGCGACGCGCGTCTCAGAACAATACCTGCTCGATCTCGAGCGAGAAGCGTTCTTGAGCTTGTGCGGCGAGCGCAAGACCTTGGAGCGCATCGCGCACACTTTGAAAACGGGCAAGCCTTTGCGCAATTGAATTCTCGACGGATGCGAAGCGCACGCGGACGCATCCCAGACGCGCAGAAAGCAATTGGAGTTGGATTGGGACGAATTCAAGCGAATTTGAAACCGTAACCGTAAAGGCACCGAGTTGAAGCCTTAATCTTTGGAGGCGCTCATGAAGGAAGCGGTGATCGTTTCGGCTGTGCGCACAGCCGTCGGCAAGGCTCCCAAGGGGACGCTCAGGCACACGCGGCCCGATGAGATGGGCGCGGCGGTGATTCGCGCGAGCATCGCGCGCGTGCCCAATCTTCAACCATCGGACATCGAAGATGTGATCATGGGTTGCGCGATGCCGGAAGCCGAGCAGGGGATGAACGTCGCGCGCGTGGCGGCGATTCGCGCCGGGCTTCCCGTGGAAGTGAGCGCGATGACGATCAATCGCTTCTGCTCTAGCTTCACTTAAGAGATTTTGCAGCTCTTCAGGGGTCTTGCCCAGTTTCTCTGCCAAGACCTGCATAAATGGGCCTTGCAACCCGTTTGTAGTGTCCTGAGATTGTCCCCGCTGCGATGTTGCCCAGATCGTTACGGCGAGTGCTCCAGCAACAAAGATTGCGCTG
>CAKZOF010000760.1 GCA_937135995.1 uncultured Pyrinomonas sp. | reverse complement strand
CGAGCGACCTTCGTTCGTGCGCGGCGCAGTTTGATGGTGGGCAAGGGTGGTTGGTGGCGGCCTCGCCGCGGCGCGTGCTGGCGCTTGTGCCGGATGTCGGTTACAGCGGTGAGATCGAAGTCCACCTCGTTTCGCGAAGCGGCCGCACGCCGGCTGCGCGTTTGATGGTCGGAACCAAATTGGCCGACGATCTGCATCTAGTGGCCAACCCCGCCTTCGATCCGGACGATGGTTCGCTCTACGTGACGCGCTCAGGCTCGCGCGGACAGCGCATGGCGAACTCCCTACTGCGACTCAACGCCGCGGGCGAACTCGTTTCGGTCACGGACGAGATCATCAATCCGACGGGATTGGCCTTCGACCGCGATGGCCAGCTCTACGTGACGAGTCGCTTGGATGGCACGGTCTACCGCGTTTCGGTCTTCGGCGAACTGATGCCATTCGCTTCCGACCTCGGCGTGGCGACCGGACTAGCGTTCGATCGCCGAGGCACGCTCTACGTCGGCGATCGGACCGGAACCATTTACCGCGTCGAGCGGACGGGGGCCGTAGAGAGTTGGGCGCGTCTCGAACCGTCGGTGGCAGCCTATCATCTGGCTTTTGGGCCGGACGATGCGCTCTACGTCACCGGCCCGACCGTTTCGAGCTACGAGGTCATTTTGCGGCTCGACGAGCGGGGCAAGGCTGAGGTCTTTTACCGCGGGCTCGGTCGGCCACAGGGGCTCGCTTTCGACCGCGAGGGCAACCTCTATGTCGCGGCCTCTTTGCACGGTCGGCGCGGCATCGTGCGCATTCGCCCGGATGGCAGCGAGGCGGAGATGTTCGTCGCCGGAATGAACGTCGTCGGGCTCGCCTTCGGTCCGGAGGGCGAAATGGTGGTCGCCACGAGCGAAGCGGTTTATCGCCTGGCGCTCGGCATTCGCGGGTTGCTGCTCGACCGCTCTTGATGTCACAGAGCGAGGGAAATTCTGCGTGGCGGCGAGGGCGCGGTTTTGACAGACGAAAAGGCGCGTGCTAGTGTGCTCGGTTCATCCGGGCAAGCGACGCCAGCTTACGTGACGATCTCGTATGGGCGAGCTGAATATCGGACTTTTCATCCTTTACATGATCGCGCTGGTCTTTTCGCTCTCGGCGCACGAGGCGGCGCACGCGTGGATGTCGAATCGTTTCGGCGACGATTTGGCGCGCTCGTTGGGGCGAGTGACGCTCAATCCGGCATCGCATGTTGATCTGATCGGGACGTTGCTCTTTCCGGCGCTGGCGTTCTTTACCAACGCGCCGCTGCTCGGGTGGGCGCGTCCGACGCCAATCAATCCGGCCAATTGGTCCAACTACCGGGTCGCCAACTTCTTCGTCTCCATCGCTGGAATACTGGCCAATGTGCTGATCGCCATCAGCGCTGGCATCGCGCTGCGCGTGTTATTGGAGACGGGCATGATCGCTTTCAGCGGCGGATGGTTCGTCCCCGTCGCAACCGATTCGGCGGTGGTGCGCGGCGCGGTCGAACTGCTCGTCGTCCTCTTTATTCTCAACGTGACGCTGGCTGTCTTCAACCTGCTACCGATCCCGCCGCTCGACGGGAGCAAGATTTTAAGCAGCCTGCTGCCTGAACAGTTCGGACGGGCGCTCGCGGCGCTCGATCAGATCGGCTTCATCCTGCTCTTCGTCGCCGTGTTCACAGGCGTTTTCAGCGTGGTCTTTCGCTTCGTCATGCCCATCGCGTGGTCGCTCTTGTTGCTCGGCTACAACTGAGAGGCCGCGCTTGTCGCGAGCCTTGCCGAACGAGGGCGCGCTTCGCCTTAGCGCGGGTGCGCTTGCTGAAAAGGGCGTTCTCGGTTGGGTGGCGACCGGGCACGAAAAAGGGAGCCCCAACGCTGACGGCGTTTGTTGCCGGTCGAGCTGAGCACAGGACCGGTTGAGTGGAAGGTGAGTCATGAAGAAGAGGATTCTCAGTGGAGTGCAGCCTTCGGGCAACATACATCTCGGCAACTACCTCGGCGCGTTGCGCAACTGGGTCGCTTTGCAGCACGAATACGAAAGTTTCTTCTGCATCGTCAACCTTCATGCGATCACGGTCCCGCAAGACCCGGCGGAGTTGGCGGCCAAGACACGTGAACTGGCGCGCATCTATCTGGCGGTCGGCATCGACCCCAAGGTTTCGACGATCTTCGTGCAATCGGATGTGTCGCAACATGCCGAGCTAGCGTGGGTGCTCAACTGCATCACGCGCATGTCGGAGCTCGAGCGCATGACGCAGTTCAAAGAGAAAGCACGACGGCAGCGCGAAAACGTCGGCGTCGGGATCTTCGACTATCCGGTGTTGATGGCTGCCGACATCTTGCTTTATCAAGCCGATCTCGTCCCGGTCGGCGAAGATCAGAAGCAACATCTGGAGTTAACGCGCGATCTCGCTGAACGCTTCAACCGCGACTACGGCGAGACGTTCCGCGTGCCGGAGCCATTCATCCCACCCGTCGGCGCGCGCATCATGTCGCTGAGCGACCCGACCAAGAAGATGTCCAAATCGGACGAGGACGAACGAGGAGCCATCGGGCTGCTCGATGACCCGGACACGGTGCGCAACAAATTCCGCCGCGCGGTGACGGATTCAGGGATGGAGATCCGTTTCGACCAGCGACGCCCAGCTATCCACAACTTGTTGACCATCTACCAATTGCTCACCGGGCAGACGCGCGAAGAGATCGAAGCGCACTTCAGCGGTCGCGGCTATGCACAGCTCAAGAGCGAACTTGCCGAAGTGACCATCGAATTCCTACGCCCGCTGCAAGAGCGCATCCGCGCCGTCGGCGATGACGAGTTGAACCGTCTTCTCGCCGAAGGTGCCGAACGCGCGCGAAGCATCGCTGCAGAGACCTACCGTCTGGTCAAAGAACGCATGGGGTTGGTTGGTGCCCGCTAGATGTTCGCTGGAAGAAGGGCGAGGGATGACCGTGGCTAGATGTTGTGGTCGCCCTGCAACCGAGGTACAATCCGTTGACCTCTGAAGAGGGCGCGCATCGGTAGCGAGATGAACGAAGAGCCCGTGATCGAAAAAGAGAACGCAAGCCCGATCAACGTCGCCGGGGCTGCGCCAGCGCTCGTCATCGAGCGCGGCGGCGAGGAGTTGAAGCTGGTTCTCGGCGAATTCGCCGGGCCGCTCGACCTTTTGCTTTATCTCATCCGTCAAGAGCGCGTCAACATCTATGACATCCCGATCGCGCGCATCACGGACGAATATCTGCGCTATCTGCGCTTGATGCAAGAGTTGGACATCGCCGTGGCGGGCGAGTTCCTCGTCATGGCGGCGACGTTGCTGGAGATCAAATCGCGCATGCTCTTGCCGCGCGAACCGTCGGCCGACGGCCAAGGGACGGGCACCGAGGATGACCCACGGCAAGAACTGGTCGCGCGGTTGCTCGAATACCAGAAGTACAAGGCCGCCGCGCAAATGCTCTGGTCCAAAGCCACCGTCGAGCAGGCGATCTTCACGCGCGCGCCGCTCGAGACCGACAAGCAGAATCCGGAGATCGCCGCCACGGTCTTCGATCTGTTCAGAGTCTTTCAGCAGATCCTCGCGCGCCGACGCCAAGAGGTGCTGCTCGAGATCGAGCGCGACGAAGTTCGCATGGCTGACATGATCGAGCGGATCGGCGCAGCGATCGAAGCGCACGGCGAACTGAACTTGCGCGAGTTCTTCGAAACGCTCCGTTCGCGGCGCGAACTCGTGCTCGCCTTCCTCGCCGTGCTCGAACTGGTGCGTACGGCTTCGATCTCGCTCATCCAGCGCGAGATTTTCGGCGACATCATTGCCCGAAGAGTGGAGCGTTCGGTAGAAATATGAGCAGACGCAAGAAAGCCACGGACGAACTCGAAGAGATGTTTTCGCCTGAACCGCCCGCAGCGGAAGAACAGGACGTGCAATCGGAAGGAATTTCAGCGGAAGTTGCCTTTGCGAACGAGGCGGAAGCTGTGCCTGCTTCGCCGGGCGTGCGCAGCATGGCCGAGTTGATGGCGATCATCGAGGCGCTGATCTTCGTTTCGGAAGAGCCGCTGTCAGTGAAGACCATGGCCGAAGTGCTGAACGAAGATCGCGGGTGGGTGGAAACGGCCGTGGAAGCGCTGGCGCGCGAGTTCAACGAGCGAGGCGGCGGCTTGATGATGCGTGAAGTGGCGGGCGGTTGGCAGATCGCGACGCGCCCGGAGTATCACGAACATGTGCGCGCTTTTTTGCGCGCGCAGCCGAGCGCGCGATTGTCGCTGGCTGCGCTCGAAACGCTGGCCGTGATCGCTTACAAACAACCGATCACCGTCCCTGAGATCCTCGAAATACGCGGCGTGCAATCGACCTCGGCCATCAAGACGCTGCTCGAAAAACGGCTCATCGTCGCCAAAGGGCGCAAAGAGACGGTGGGCCGTCCGATGATGTACGGCACGTCGAAAGAGTTTCTGCTACAATTTGGGTTGAAAGATCTGTCGGAGCTTCCGAGCATCGAAGATTTCGAAGACTTGGCGGCGGGCGCCGAAACATAGAACGCAGCAAGACGCCAGCCGTCCCGCTTTGCCGCGAGGTTTCGCCTGAGCGCGAG
>CAKZOF010000759.1 GCA_937135995.1 uncultured Pyrinomonas sp. | reverse complement strand
ACCGTGCCTTCGCCATGAACATGATCTCTGTTGCCAATGGCGTGCCCATCATCACGCTCGACGGACAACCGATCTCGGCAGACAGCGGGCGCATCGGGGGGCTGCTGAACGCTGTGAGCGCGGTTGATGGGCACATCGTTGCGCTCGATGGTCTGGCCGCGGCTGTGGCGGCGCGCGTCAATCAACTTCACACCTCGGGCGAGGATCTCGACGGCAACGCTGGAGTGACCTTCTTCGTCTCGAGCAACGGCGGCCCCATTGACGCCGCGACCTTGAGCGTCAATCCGGCGTTGACAGCCAGCCCGCGACGCGTCGTCGCCGCTGCCACCGGCGCCGGAAACGGGGATGCCACCGTGGCGCGCGCCATCGCCAACCTCATCTCCGACTCGAATCAAACGGTCGGGTCGCGTTCTGGATCGTTCACTTCGATCTTCTCTTCGATCGTCGCCGATGCCGGTGATCAACTGCGCGTCGCGGAAGATGGATTGGCCGCGCAACAATCGATCGTCGCTCAAGTGGTCGCTCAACGTGAAAGCGTGTCGGGCGTTTCGCTCGATGAGGAAGCGATCAATCTCATGCAGTATCAGCGCGCGTACGAAGCAGCGGCGCGGTTCCTCAAGATCGCCGACGAGATGACACAAACGTTGATCGCGCTCGGTCAGTAGTGACAGCTTTGAAGCACAGCTCGCGAGGTTGAATCCCGTTATGCCTTTTCGCATCACCGATTCATTGATGAGCGCGCGGCTGGTCCAGCAGCTCAGCCTCGCGCGACAAAAACAGGCCGCCGCGCAGGAGCAGATCAGCAGCGGCAAGCGGATCAACCGCCCATCGGACGATCCCGTGGGAGCGGAAAAGGTGATGAACATCCGCGTCTCGCAAGCGGCGCTCGCGCAATTCAAGAAAGCGATCGCACAGGCTGACGAGAAGCTGCGCGTCGGCGACAGCGCACTCGAATCGTACGAACAGCTATTGGACCGGGCAGGCGCGCTGCTTGCACAAGGGCTGTCGGATTTTACGACGCCCGAAGCGCGTCAGGCGCTGGCCGTCGAGATCGAAGGCTTGCGCGAAAGCGCGCTCCATATCGCGCAATTGAAGCACGGCGACGAATACGTCTTCGGCGGAACGCGGCAGGACCAGCCGCCGTTGGATTCGACGGGAATACCCGCCGCGACGCCGTCAACTGAGCAATTGTTGCAGATCGAAGCCGACGCTCCGCCGGTGATCACGGGCGTGCGCGCCGAGGACGTGTTCAGCGACGGCAGCGGAACCGTCTTCGACGTGCTGGCCAATGCTGCGACGGCGTTGCGTGGAACGGGCAACCCGGCAGCGGATCGAGCGACGTTGGAAGCGATGATGGGCCGCTTGAATGATCTCGGCAGCCGCGCCCGCAGCGCCCGCGTGCGGCTCGGCGTCGCACTGGAACGCATCGAAGCCGTCGGCGCGCGGCTCGATGCCGACAACCTTGTGCTCGAGAAGGTCGCGCAGCAAGCCGAATCGGCCGACATCGCGCAAGCTGCCGTCAAGTTGGCGGAAGCTTCCAACGTGATCGACGCCATTGCGCAGACGGCGCGCTTCAGACGCAACTCGCTCATCGATATCCTCGGTTGAAGATCATGCCGACCATCCGCATTCAGGGCGCGACGCTCTCTTACGAAGAATCGGACATCATCACCTTCGACGAAGGATTGATCGGCTTTCCGCAGCTTCGGCGCGTGGTGCTGGTGCGGCAAAGCGACATCGAACCCTTTCTGTGGCTCGTGCCGCTCGATGACGAACGTCTCGCCTTTTTGGTCGTCGATCCGCGCACGCTCGTTGCTGATTACGAAGCGCACGTGCCTCGGGATGTGCGCGCTCGTTTGGCGCTCGACGCGGATGATCGAGTGTTGATGCTCTGCATGGTCGTGATGCGTGCCGATCCACGACGCTCGACCGTGAACTTGCGCGCTCCCGTTCTCATCGCGGCGCGGGCGATGCGCGGATTGCAGACGATTCTCGCTGACAGCAGCTATCGTGTGGACCAGCCGTTGCTCGCTGCCGAAGCTGCGTGAGGGAGCTTGCGCTCATGCTCGTTCTATCGAGAAAAAGCGGCGAAAAGGTGGTCATCGGAAACGAGATCGTCGTCGAGGTACTGGCCATCAACGGCGACGTGGTCAAACTCGGCATCACCGCGCCGCGCGCGACATCGGTTCATCGGTTCGAAGTCTTCGCCGAGATCGAAGCGGCCAACCGCGCCGCGCTCGCTTCGTGCGAGTTGGAACGCGAGCTGATCGAACAGATGGCGACGCGCTTGAAGCGGGAGCATGACCGTGCGAAGCCATAAGAGTGCGCTGCTAAAGTTTCGCGCGCTCGGCTCCGATAAGTAAGGTGAAAACCGGGAGACGATCCCGGCAAGACGAAAAGCCAAAGCACGGATGCTGCGGCTTCCAAAAAATCTGTTCACGGAGGAACACTGATGGGATTCTCGCTTGTCAACAACCTAGCTTCGCTCGACTCACAATCTCGTCTGTCCGCGACGTCGGCCAGACTCAACCGCACGCTTCAACGCCTTTCTTCCGGCCTTCGCATCAACAACTCGGGTGATGACGCAGCCGGTTTGGCCATCGCCAATGCTTTCCGCAACGACATCGCCAAGCTGAGCCAAGGCATTCGCAACGCCAACGACGGCGTCTCCACCTTGCAAATCATCGATGGCGGTTTGGCGACGATCTCCACTCTGCTCGATCGCGCGATGACGCTGGCGACGCAGTCAGCTTCAGATACGTTCATCGGCGGTCGCAGCACGCTCAACGCCGAACTCGGCAAAGTCGTCGCTGAAATCTCGCGCCAAGCGCAGAACATCGGTTTGGCTAGCGCCGACCCTGATCCGGCGAGAGCTGCGTGGAGCCGCTTCGCCAAATCGCTGACGGTCTTCATCGGCGGCGGAACATCGGCCAACTCCAGCAACAACTCGGTGATGGTCGATCTATCCAGCGTCAACGTGGATGCTGCCGGGTTGGGATTTGCAACCTACGACAGCGCAACCGGCAACTACACCGTCAGCATCGACATCAGCACGCAAGCGAACGCTTTGACGGCGATTCAAACCATCCGCAGCGCCGTGACCACGCTCGGCGGAGTGCAGGGCACGGTCGGCGCCGGCCAGAACAACCTGGCGCAGGCGATCGATCTGGCGACTTCGCAGTTGACCAACTTCCAAGCTGCCGAGTCGCGCATCCGTGACGCCGACGTTGCGTCGGAAGCGTCCGACCTGTCGCGCTTGACCATTCTGCAGCAAGCCGGTGTGGCCGCCCTGGCGCAGGCCAACCAGTCGAACCAAGCGGTGCTTTCGTTGCTCCGGTAAATGGCTCAGGGGTGACCTTTCGACAAGGGGTGAATGGGCTAGGGCGAGCTTCCTCTTTGCGAGGCTCGCTCTAGCTTTGAAGATCAATGCGCGGAGATTCGAGACAGCTTATGAGCATCGCCATCACGGGATTGAACACGAATCTCACCTCATCGGGCAGCGCCAGCATGAGCGTCGCTGTGAGCGCGGCAACGCGCGTCGCGACGGTTGTGAACATACAGGATGCATCGCCAGCGGAAGCGAGCGAAGGAGACGTCTCCGAACGGGATCTGCAGAAGATCTCCGACGTGCTTCAACCGTTTCAGATCGCGCTCAAGTTCAGCCGCGACGAGGAGACGGGCGCCATCGTCGTCCGCGTGATCGACGAAAGGTCCGGCGAGATGCTGCGTCAGATTCCGCCAGAAGCGTTGCTCCGCCTTTCGGCGGCGTTGGGCAAACTTCAAGGCCAGATCTTCGACCGGTCGGCATGAGAGGAAGAACAACATGGCAAACGGCAACGTCGGGGTGGGCGGTTTCGGCAGCGGCATAGACTTCGGCGTGCTCATCGACGCGATCGTCGCGCGCAACAGTCGGCCGCTTCAACAGTTGCAGGCGCAACGGAGCACCGTTCAAGCGCGAGCCGATGCGCTGCGCGAACTCAACGCGCGTTTGATCAAGTTCACCGAAGCGGCTCGCGCGTTGGCCGCCGACACGCTCGCTGCAGCGCGCTCCGCCACATCGTCCAACGCAGCGGTGGCCACCGCTGCAGCCACTGACGGCGCCGCGCCTACGACCATCAACTTGAGCGTCGCGCGATTGGCGACTGCCTTCGCCCAGGCGACGCGCTCTTTCGCTTCGCCGAACGATCCGGTGCTCGCCGCGGGCGCAACCAGCGCGACGTTCGAACTACGCAAGGGCGGAGCCTCGTCCGGCCCAGCGATCACCATCGACGCAAGCAACAACAACCTCGCGGCGTTGCGCGATGCCATCAACGCCGCCAACGCTGGCGTCACCGCCGCCATCGTCGACGTGAGCGGCAACGGATCGAATTACCAGCTCGTGCTTACCTCGACCGACACAGGCGCGAGCAACCGCGTCCAATTGGTCGAAACGAGCAGCACGGGCACGGAAGCCAATTTGAACTTGCGCGCCCTCAATCCGCCCGGCTCGCCACCCGATTACTCGTGGCTCGATGCCGAGATCAACGTCAACGGCCTCACGGTCCATCGCACCTCGAACAAGATCACGGATCTAGTTGCCGGCGTCA
>CAKZOF010000758.1 GCA_937135995.1 uncultured Pyrinomonas sp. | reverse complement strand
GCGTCTCGTCGTGCGACCGGACTTCGATCTGTTGGTCCAGTTCGCCGCGCGCTACGGCGGCAGCCCCTTCGGCAACGCGTGCGATGCGCCGCGTCGTGCGATTGATGATCGCCACGAGCGCGACGGCGGCGATGAGCGCGATGAAAAGTGAAAGCGCGATGCTCGCCAACGCGGCATCTTCCAGTTGCGCGAGCGCGCGCGTCCTGTTTAGCCCTACCGCCGTCGTCAGGTCGAGCGCCGTCGGGCGAAAAGCGACGACCCACGAGTCGCCGTCGGCGTGGCGAAAGATCGCTCTTCCGCTTCGCTCTCGGTCGATCGCCGCGAGCACGGGAGCGAAGCCGGGCAACGCGCGCGCGGCCGGTTGGTACTTCAAAGATTCGTTGGTGTGAAAGAGCAACGTGCCGGAACGATCGAGCACGAACGCCATGCGAGCCGACGGCGACTCGCCGAGCGGCGACCAAGGCGCATCAGAGACAGCTTCGGCGAAGATCGTGTTGAGTTTGAGTTCGGCGACCAGCGCGCCACGTGGCGCTCCGGCAGCTGGTTCATCGAAGAAGATCGGCACCGTCAAACGAAGCCCCGCGCCGAAGTTCTCACGTCCCGGCGCGGATTGCACTGGAGCCGGATCAGACGTTTGCCAGACTCGTTCGTCCGCCTGCGCCTCGTCAATCCCTTCGGTTTTGAAACGCGCCTCCGTTCGATCTCCCACCTGCATCACGTTCTCGATGCGAAACAGCGGACGCCGTTGCGCGTCGAAGCAGGTGAGGCTTGCGTAGTAGCGCCGATAATTCAGGAAGAAAGCGCCGACCTCGGCGCGCACCTCGTCGGGAAGCATGGCGTTCTGCTCTGGCACCGCGCTTTGCACGCGAACGTATTCGCGCAGCGAACGTCGGCGTGCAAGTTCGACGAGATTGGTTCGGCGATCCTCGAGTTGTCGCTCGATCTCGGCGGCCATACGCGAGGCGCTCGCTTCGGCTTCGTCGAAGAGCAGCCGTTCGATGGTGCGCCGCCCGTTCACGTAGTTGAAGATAGCGAGCGCCAACAGCGGAACGACGCCGCAGACGAGAAAGACGAGCAAAAGTTTGGTTCTGATGCTCACGGATGATCACGAGCGAAACGTTGCGCGAGGTTCTGGCACTTGTCGCGCCCGCGCGTTTCGGCCGCGAAGCGCAAAAGCGCGCGAAACGCACGATCTCGCACATCGGGTGCGGGCGGCGTTCGCGGGCGTTCGATTCAAACGGGCGGTGATTCGACGCGCGTCCGCCCGAACTCACGGAGCAACGGCGCGAGTCCGGCGATGACCGCCTCGTGCAGCGCGCCGTTGGATGCGACGATTCCGTTTCTGTTCCACACGTCGGGCGTGTTGTAACGCAACGGAAGACCCCACAGGTCCGTCATCTGGCCGCCCGCTTCGCGCAGGATGGCTTCCGGGGCGCACGTGTCCCATTGCTTGGAGCGCGGCGAAAGATGAATGTAGAGATCGCATTCGCGTTCGACGATCAACCCAATCTTGACGCCCACTGAGCCGCGCCGCGTTTCGGCGGCGATGCCGAGCGCTTCGATGACGCGGTCCATGCGCGGGCTGCGATGTGTGCGACTGGCGGCGAGGCGCGCCCGCTTGAGGTCACTCACCTCGGAGACGCGCAGCCTTGTCGGCGCGCCATCGGCTTCGACGCGCCAAGCGCCCTGCCCGCGCTGCGCCCAGTAGAGGATGTCAGTCGCCGGACGATAGACGACGCCGAGCGCCGGTTCGCCCCGGATGGCGAGGCCAATGTGGACGGCGAAATCATCATCGCGGGCGATGAAGCCGCTCGTCCCATCGAGCGGATCGACCATCCAGACGCGTTCTTTGCCGAGCCTCCGCGAGGTGTCGGTGGTCTCTTCCGACAAGATGCCGTCCTCGGGAAAATTTTCGAGCAATCCGCGTACCACAATCTCGTTGGCGACGGTGTCGGCCTGCGTGACGGGTTCGTTGATCTCGCCTTTGTGCACGACCTCGAGCGGGCCGCCGTAGAAGCGCATCACCGCACGTCCGGCGCGGCGCGCCAGCTCAATGGCGAGCGCAAGCTCACGTTCAAGGCGCGCGTCGATCTGCTTCGTCTCGTTCATAAAAATCTGCGCAGGAGACTCCCGGCTTGAGCCGGGAGAGGAATGCGCCCTTTCTCCTTTCGTGAACGTACTTGCCCTTTCCTCTCTCGTGTGCTCGAATATTTCTCGCAGGTGAGCCCGACAGGCAAGTCCTGCCGACTCAGTTCCCTACTAGGGAGTTGGACGGGGCTGAAGTCAACCGGCCTAATGCACCTCCGATCCACCGTGCGGGTGGCGAGCTGTCGGCTCGAAAACTGGAAGGGCAAGCTTCCGGCTTTAGCCGGAGGTAGTTGACATTCAAGAAACCTAGCACAATCTTCCCCGCGCGGGCGAGGGCGGCAATCAAGGTCGCACCACACGTCGCCTGCGCGCGTCGATCTTCCCGAGCGAAGGCGACAAGCCCTGAGTGCCGCATGAGCTTGAATGTTCGAGAGCAGCTCTTTTGCGCGATCCTCCCTAGGTGATCGGCCCCGGTGCTGTGCGAAATTTGATGCTTGGCGCGGATCTTCCATGCACACGCGGCGCGGAGTCCCGGTGACGCAAGCAGGACAGCGCGCCTGCGAAATTCGGTTCGCAAGATGGACTCCTGCTACGCGGAAAAAATGTTTGTTCCGGTTGACGGTGCCTTCAAGCGGACGTGCCTGCCGCCCGTGATCGCTGGACCGTTTCTTGCTCCAGCGCCGCCAGTGGCATATAGTTGGGGAGCAAGTTCCAGCACGAAGGGGCAGCGAGGTGCAGAGCCGATGGCCAAACGTGACGAGCGCGCGGACGAACTTTCGCGTCGGGAATTCCTCGAACAGAGCGCTCTGGGAGCCGGTGCGCTGGCAGCCAACGTCGTCCAGCCGGGCGCTAAGTTGCGTGGTCAAATGGTCGAGTATGCAAGCGGCGAACTCAAAATACCAGCTTACTTGTCGCTTCCAGCGCGAAATCCAGCGCCAGCCGTGCTCGTCATCCACGAAGTCTTCGGGTTGAACGATCACATCAAATCGATCGCCGACCGCATCGCCAGCGCAGGTTACGTTGCGCTGGCACCCAACCTGTTCGTGCGTGCGCCGGAGCCACCGCCGCGCGATGCTTCCAACATCGAAGCGATCCGCCGCGCGGCGTCGAGTTTGGCGCCCGATGTTGCGGCACGCGATATGCAAGCGGGTTTGGACTTTTTGAAGACAAAGAGGTTCGTGCGCCCGCGCTTCGGCTCGGTGGGCTTTTGCATGGGTGGTGGTCTGTCGTACAGGTTGGCCGCCTCGGGCTATCCGCAGTTAGCCTGTGCTGTGATCTTCTACGGGCGCACGCCGCTGGAGTTGGTCGAGAAAGTGACGTGTCCGTTGCTCGGCATCTTCGGCGAACTGGACCGGAGCATCCCGCCGCAGGCGGTGCGCGAATTCGAGGAAGCGCTTCGCCGCGCAGGCAAACGAGCGGAGATCAAGATCTATCCGGGGGCGAAGCACGGCTTCTTCAACGACACACGCCCAGAAGTGTACGACGCGCAGGCTGCTGCCGACGCTTGGCAACGGACGCTTCGGTTCTTTCGCGAGCATCTGGGCGCGTGAAACGCCAGCCGTTCGCCCGTCCTGTCCGCGAGCGGCCGGACGAGCTAGGCCGTGTGGACCATACGCCGTGTTGCCGATTCGGATGGATCGGCGGTCGGATTTCACCTCGCTCGCACGGTTCTCGACGCGAGAG
>CAKZOF010000757.1 GCA_937135995.1 uncultured Pyrinomonas sp. | reverse complement strand
ATTGACGCGCGGCAGGATCGCGTAAAGCGGCGCGGGCGAATCGAGTTCGGCGAGATAGGCGTAGGCTTGATTGCGCCGTGGCGAATCGAGCGCGCGCACGATCGCATAAAGGTTTTCTTCTTTGCCCAAGCGGTAGAGCGCCCAATCGAGCGCCAGTTGCACGCGTTTGTTCTTCTCCTGCAGACGATAGCCTTCGATGAGTATCTTCTTGTCGGCGGCACGTAGGCGGGCCAGTTCTTCCGCCGCGCGTTGTCGCACGAACGGGTCCTTGTGCGTCAACCGGCGCACGGCGAGCTCGGCACGCGTTGGCGCATCGCCCTGATACAGAGTCGCATCCTCTTGCGCTCGAGCCGCAGCGCACGCCAACACGAGCAGGCAGATGATGGATAGCGAGCGAGCCGCAAGACCATGCGGCGCGCGACGAAGTTCATGAAGCCCAAGTGGACGAAAGTTATGGTATACGCGCTGCGGGTGACGCGCGAAAGTTCGAAGGCGGCGTCTCATGATCCGGTCTCCTTGCGCGCTTGAGGGCGGCGGAGCGCGCCTCGGTTCAGATCGAGTTCGCTCTCTTTGATCACTTCGACGGCGGGAAACTTCTTTCGCAGGTCATCGAGAAAAGCGCGTCCGTCGCCGACGATGACGATGTGTGCGTCTTTGGCGGCAAGCCGTTCACGGGCGAACTGCCGCACGTCGCCAGCCTTGATAGCTTCGACGTTGCGTATGTAATCGTTGATCTCGTCGAGTCGCAAGCCGTAGAGAGCGAGCGCAGCGACCTGCGTGACCAGCCCATCGGTGGTCTCCATGCTGCGTGCGAAGTTGCCGACGAGCGCTGCTTTGCGCGGCGTCAACTCCGTGTCCGGAAGATCGTCGTTGGCGAGGCGATCGAGTTCTTTGAGCATCAGTTCCGCGACTTCGTCGGCCGTTTCGTTCTTGGTCTGTGTCGCGGCGATGAACGGGCCGACATCGCGGCGCACATCGAGCGTGCTGCCCGCGCCGTAGCTCAACCCACGACGGATGCGAATCTCTTGGTTAAGCCGCGACGAATAGCCGCCGCCGAAGACGGAGTTGGCGACCATTGCGCGGAAGTAGTCCGCATCCGTGCGCTTGATGCCGGTGCGCACGAGGACGACGGCCGCTTGTCCGGCGTCCGGTTTGTCGATCACGACGACGCGCGATCTGGTTGGGCCCGGCGAGCGATCGTCTCTAGCTGGCGGCGGCAGCGGCGTGGCCGGAGGCTGCCAGTCGCCGAAAAGGCGCTCGGCCAGAGCGAAGGCCGCAGCAGGCGCGATGCGCCCACCGATGACGAGCACGGCGTTGTCCGGCCGGTAGTACGTCTGATGAAAGCGCACGATGTCATCGCGGCGGAGTTGCGGCACGGTCTCGAGAGTGCCCGAGATGGGATGGGCATAAGGAGCGTCGCCGAAAAGGACGCGCGCGGCGACAAAGCGCGCGAGCGATCCCGGCTGACGAAACGCGACCTGCAATGTGTCTAGCGTCTGTCGGCGTTGGCGTTCGATCTCGTCCTCTTTGAAGACCGGATTGCGCGCGACATCGGCGAGGATCTCCAACGCTTGCGGCAGGCGCGCAGAAGCGACGTTGACGCTGACGGTGGAAGCATCCCACCGCGCGCCCGCATCGAGCGAGCCGCCGAGCGCTTCGATCGCTTCGGCGATCTCCGGCGCGGTGCGCGTCTTGGTCCCCTTGGTCAAAAGGTTGGCCGTCATGTCGGCCAAGCCGCCGAGCGCTGGCGGATCGGCTTCGGCCCCGGTTTTGATGAGCAGTAGCGCTGTCACCAATGGCACGCTTTCGGGACGCGGCGCGACGATGACGCGCAAACCGTTAGGCAAAGTCTTCTCCACCGGCGTCGGGAAACGAACCGACCGCGGCGGTCCGGGCGGCGGCGGCGTCTCTTGTTGGCCGCGTGCGCTGGGACACGCGAGCGCTAAAGCCAAAACCATCAGCGAAGCCTGCCAACCTCTGTTCATCTTCTGCCCTCCGCCTGAACGTTGCCGGATGATTCGGCAAGGTAGTGTATGACCACGCGGTTCTTGTCGGTGAAGAACCGTTGCATGACGCGTTGCACCTCGGCTGCCGTGACCGCTTGCAGGCGTGCGATGTCCGTGTTGACCCGCTCCGGGTCGCCGAGCAGCACGGTCGCTTCACCGATGGCGAGCGCCTTGCCGTTGTTGGTTTCGCGCTCGCGCAGCAGGTCCGTGACGAGTTGATTTTTGGCCTTCTCCAGTTCCGCTGGGGCCACCGGCGCGCGCTGCATCTTCTCGATTTCGGCGAGCAGCGCCTTTTCCGCTTGGTCCGGCTGCTTGCCGCTGGCGAGGATCAGACGGAAGACGAAAAGGCCGTGATCTTCGCGCAGGTCGGCGTTGGCGCCGGCAAACTGCGCCACTTGTTGTTCGTAAACGAGTGCTCGGTAGAGGCGCGACGATTCGCCGCGTGCGAGAATGGTTTCGGCCACGCGCAAAGCGAACGCCTCGTCGCTTCGTTGCGGCGGCACGAGATAGGTAACGGCCACGGCTGGCAGCGGGACATTGGGAGCGCGCTCTGCGTAGCGGCGTTCGCCAGTGCGGTCAGGTTCACGCACCGCAACGCGCGGCAACGGAGAGGTTGGCTTTGGGATGCGCCCGAAGTACTTGTCCACCCACGCATCGAGCTGTTTCGGATCGAAGTCTCCGACGACGACTAGCGTCGCGTTATCGGGCCGGTAGTAGGTCGCATGAAAACGGCGCACGTCTTCCAACGTGGCGGCGTTGAGTTCTTCGATGTTGCCGATACCGGGCCGCCGATACGGATGCTTTGTGAAGGAACGCTGTTCGATGAGTAGGTTCAGTTTGCCGTAGGGTGGCGCGAGGTAGTTTTGCCGGAACTCCTCTTTGACCACATCGCGTTCGGAGCGGAAGTTCTCCTCGTTGACGTTGAGCGACGCGAGCCGGTCGGCTTCGGCCCACAGCAGCGTTTCGAGGTAGTTCGACGGCACGACCTCGAAATAGACGGTGACATCGTCGGCGGTGAACGCGTTGTTGAAGCCGCCCACGTCTTCGGTCAAACGGTCGAGCATCTCGTCTTTCATGTTCTTGGTGCTTTTGAACATCATGTGCTCGAATAGGTGGGCGAAACCGCTCCGCCCTTCTGGGTCGTCTTTGGAGCCGACGTGATACCAGACTTGGATGGCGACGGTCGGACTCGTGTGGTCTTCGACGCTGACAATGCGCAACCCGTTCGGCAGTGTTCGCGTGCGATAGTTCAAACGCGGTATCTCGTCGGTCGGCGGTGTGGTCGCGGTGCGGGCCGCGTCTTGCGCGCGCGCCGTGGCGATCACGAACGCGGTGGCGAGAAGGACGAGCGACAAAGTGGCGAATCGCATCGGTGCTCCTTGCGTTGTGTTCAAGCTCTAGCGGCGAACCGCAGGCTTGGATGCTGGCCTCGCGCGCCCGTGTTGCACGCAAAGATCATTCGAACGCGCGGCGGCAGCGGGACCATTGTAGCCGAGATCGCTTCCGAAGAAGTACTGCCGCCGCGCGGTGGTATCTTTCGTTTGCGCCAGCGATGAGCTAGAATTTATCACTTTAGAGAGGTTCTTAGGCGGGCAAGCGGCAGAGAGATGGCGAGTGGTTTGGTCATTCACGTCGAGGCGGGCGAAGCGAAGCTCACGGAAATCCTGACGCAGGATCGCATCCGGATCGGAGCGGGCGACGATTGTGAACTGCGTCTGCCTCGTTCGGTCGTCCCCTCGCCCAAAGGGAAGATTCTGGAACTGGCCCGCGCCAACGGCCACTACCGCATCGCAGATTTCGATCCCGATCTCGACATCACGCATAACGGAGCGCCGCTCACGTCCGATTCACTCATCAACGACGGTGACGAGGTGCGCATTGGAGGCGCCGCCCTCACGCTTCAGTTCTTTTCGATTAGGTCGCTCCCACCCGCCTTGATCGCCGACCGGCGCGACGTGCACGTCGCCCCGTTCATCGAACAAGCGGCGCTGGAAGCGGCCGCTACCGAACGGCGCGACGATGCCAAAGTCTTCTTGCGCGAATTCACGCGCGAGTTGATCCGCGAGATCAGCCCCGTAACCAAGCTCTTTATCTTGACCACGACGGTGGCGCTCGTCGGCGGGTTGCTCTACCTGGGCTTTGCCGCTTACAGGGAATTGCGCAACAGTCGGCGACTGATCAACGATCAGCAGGCGCGGTTGTTTGAACTGCAACAGCAACTTGAACAGAACAGCCAGCAGCTCACGCAGGTTGAGCGTTCCAATCGCGCGTTGCTCAGCAGCCAATCGCTGGCGACCAAAGTCTGGAGCGACTACAGCGCGGGCGTCTGCATGATCTACGGCGTCTATGTGCTGGTCGATCCGAGCTCGAACCGCCCGCTGCGCGCAGCCGAGTATCGCGGTGAAGAGAACGTCAACGGTCAACCGTTTCTTTCGCCCGATGGCGGTGGTTCGGTGGCGGAATTCTGGTTCACGGGCACGGGCTTTCACGTCGGCGGCGGCTACGTTTTGACCAACCGACACGTGGTCCAGCCGTGGAGTTCGGACGAGCGTTTGACCGGGTTGCAAGGGAACACCGCCGGGCGCCCTCGTTTGGTCAAACTCTTGGCCTTCTTCCCACGCCGGTCGCAGCCCATCGCCTTGCGCGTGCGGCAGGTAGGTCAGCGCGAAGACATCGCCGTGTGCAAGTTAGAAGAGGTGCCGGCCAATTTGCCCGCGCTCCCGCTCGACCTCGAATTCGATTCCGTCGCCGTCGGCCGGCCCGTTGTGATGATCGGTTATCCGTCTGGACCGGACCGGATTCTGGCGGCGTTGCCCGAACCAGAAGCGAGCAGTATTCGGGCGCGTTACACGTCGCTCGACGCCCTGCTGCTTCATCTCGCTTCGCGCAACTTGATCACGCCGCTGACCACACAAGGGAGCATCACCGACCTGAGCGTACGGCGCATCGCTTACGACGCGCGCACCGCCGAGGGCGGCTCGGGAGCGCCGGTCTTCGGGCCATCCGGCAAGGTGATCGGAATCAACTTCGCCATCTTCACCGAGAATGCAGCCTCGAACTTCGCCATCCCGATCCGATACGCCGTGCCTTTGCTCGAACGCGCCGGTTGGAGCGCCCCGCAGGCACCAGCGGATGGCGAAC
>CAKZOF010000756.1 GCA_937135995.1 uncultured Pyrinomonas sp. | reverse complement strand
CAGGACGCACACGCGATCGGCAGAGACGGTGCGCGCCGAACCGAAGCCGATCATCATCGTCGAGGGCATTCTGGTCTTCGCCGATCCGCGTTTGTTAGCCGAAATGGACGTCAAGATCTTCGTCGATACGCCCGACGACATACGCTTCATCCGGCGTTTGCAGCGCGATGTCGCCGAACGAGGACGCACCGTGGAATCGGTGATCGAGCAATACATGGCGACCGTGCGCCCGATGCACTTGCAGTTCGTCGAGCCCTCCAAACGTTACGCCGACATCATCATCCCCGAAGGCGGGCACAACCTTGTCGGCATCGACCTGATCAGCAGCCGCCTACGTGAACTGCTCGCTCGTGGGAAAGAGAAGGTTTGATCGACTGCCGTGTGCGACGCTTTTGGCGCACCCTCTCTCGGTCGGGACCAAGAGCAGAAAGGCGGCGCCACCGTGCCGCCTTTCTGCTCGAGTTCGAAGATGGAAAGCCGCATCGTCCATCGTTCAAGGCAATGGAACGCGTCGGCTGCTGCCGAAGCTGCCGCCATCGTAGGTCCCGCCGGTGCGCAACAGCACCGTGCCTGTCAAGCCAGACGAGCCGGGGAAGGTGACGGTGCGTGTCGCGGACTGTCCGGGCGCCAAGTTGCCGTACGTTTGCGGCAGGGGCGTGCCGTTGATCGTGCTCAATCGGGCCGTGGTCAACGTGACGTTGTTGACCGTCACGTTGCCAGCGTTGGTGACGATGATCTGCGCGACCACGTTACCGCTTCCGTCGCGTGAGAGCGCCGATCGCGTCTCCAATCTAACGCCGCCGCAGCCGGTTGTGCACGTGAACTGTTCCGTGGTGATCGTGATGCTCCAACCGCCGGCAATGTTCCCCACGTCGCCGCCAACATCGTCGACAACGTAGAGGCTCCACGTCCCGTTCGGGTTATCGCCGCCGAAGACGGAAGCGAACGTTGCTGTGCCCGCTGGCGCGGGGCTTTCGTAAGGCGGCCCCGGTGCGGGCGAAGCGAACGTGTCTCCTGTGCCGTAGTTGGTCGGTTTGTAAGCGGTCGTCGTGTTGATCGGAATCGGCCCGCTGTCAGGGACGAGCGAGTTGGCTGCATCATCGAGGACGATGGTCGAGTTCACCGCATCGCTCGAGCCGCCAGCGTCGGACAAGATGATCATCTTGCGTCCAGTCGGGCTGACCAGCAGCACATCGACGTCGTCGGGAAAGGTGTGGTTGAAGTTGAAGAGCGTGACGCTGACGGTCCGCACTCTGCCAACGAGTCCCGCGACGTTGATGCTCGATGGATATGGATCGGCTGGTCCAGAAGTCCCCGTGCCCGGGATGACGATGGTGGTCGAGTTGGAGAACGTCGCGGGCGGATTGGGTTGCAGCGCGCCCAGCCTGACGTTGAAGGTCACTGTGCCCAAGTTCGTCGTCCCGTCTTGTAGTTGCAGCGTCAGCGTGATCAGATCGCCGCAGTTGCCATCCGCAGTAAAGGTGAAATCACGTGCTACCGAACTTCCCGAAGCAATGGCCCCGTAGTTCTGCGGATCGCTCGGCGCGATGACGTTGGCTGATGGCAGCAACGTCGCCACCAGATTCGAGGTCGAAGCTGTGCCAACGTTGCGCAAGGCGAGGTTGAGCGTCACGCGCTCGCCCGGATCGACGGCGCTGTTGGCTGGAGGACAACTTTCGTTGATGAGCGTTGCTCCATCGGCGGCGAGCACCGGCACGCCCGTGAAGCAGTCATTGAGCGTCGTCGTTGCGCCATTGCTGATGGTCACCGTGCGCGTGATGCTCGATGGTGTATAACCAGCGGGTGGTGTGATAACCACGGTGTAAGTTCCGGGGGCGAGTTGGGCTTCGAACGAACCGTTGGCGATCGTCGTGCCGTAGAGGTTGCCGCCGACCGTCACGGCTGCTCCTTGAATTGGCTGACCTGAACTGCATTCGGTGACGACGACGCGGAGCGTGCCCTTGCTTGGCGGCGTGCAACTAGGGAAGCGAAAGCTGCCGATGCGCGTTCGCCATCCGGCGCTGCTCGTCGTTGCGTAGTACTCTTGCGTGTACCAGAAGGTGCAATCGTCCACCGGATCGACGTTCATCGAGCTGTAATCGCCCCAGCGACCGGACGTGCTTGTTTGCACGCCGCCGCCGCTGATCAAGCTCGTTTCCGGTTGGAGCGTGTTCGGCGGGTCGCTCGCCAATCGTCCAGTGACGCGAATCGATGGAAAGATGAAGGTCGAAGGATCTGTCGGGTTGCCGCGATTCGATACGCTGTAGCCCAGCGCGAGGTTGCCGTCGTTGTCGAGCGAGGCGCTGCTCATCCAGCGGTTGGCCGCCGTGGTTGCAGTTGGATCGATGCCATCGGGGACGAACGTGCCTTGATTGAGGACGGTGAAACCGCTCCCCGTGTTGCGTAGCTCGTAGTAGCGCGGGGCTGCTTGGTGCGTCGCGACGGTGGTCCCGGTACCGACGTTGACCGTGTGGCTGACGACCAACGCCTCGATGGGTGTCGACGGCGTGCCGAAGTTGCGATACTGCAACCGATGCATCAAGCGGTCGCCGATGCTATCCAAATAGTTCGTCGTCGCAGCCGGCGGCGGTTGCTCGATGTCGTTTCTGCCCGATGGATTGAGCGGATTGAAAGCGGCCACCGCGACGGGGCTATCTGGTCTTTCGGTGAAGGTAGAGGCCGAAGGGTTGTTGAAATCGACGTGAAAATCGAACAACCGCAGGGCATCGCCCTGCGGGTCGCCGTATTCATCGGCGGTGAAGTAAGCGAACGTGTTCGGCCTGCCCGGCGGGGGCGGCGCTGTGGCGTTGTCGAGCGTCGATGGAAGCACGCCGCCGATGAACTGCCCTGGGAAGAGAGTAGCCGAACTGAAGTAGACGTAAGACGCCGTCGGATCACCAGCTAGCATCTTGCGTCGGTCGAACGCGTAGAAACCAGCGCCGACAAAGGTCGTCGGTGGCGGGTTGGTCCTAAACTCGTTGGTCGTCATGTAGTAGGCATCGGGCCAAACGCCAAACTTCGGGTAGTCGTTCAAGACGTTCTGGCTTACAAGGAACTGGTAAGCATAGTAGGCTCCGGTGGCGTCGCCGGTTTGCGACACCGCGATGCACTGGTAGAAGGGACCGCTCGTGCCGTTCGGCAAGGCGAACTGCGTGATCACCCAGCGATCAGCCAGTGCATCGTAGTTGACCGTCGGGTCGCCGCTGTCGGTGCTGCCGCAAACCGAGCCGGGCCTGAACAGGCTACTCAATTTGCGCGGCGGCGTAAGGGGCGTGCCCGACTTGTCGAAGACGCGCCACACGAGGTTGACGGCTTGAACATACTGCGTCGGACCGACATCGCCGATGGTGTCCGGCGGCAGCACGCGAAAGCCGAAGACGGCGTTGTTGTCGTCGCTGCTTAACCCCTCGAAGTTCACGCCCGTCGGCGTCGGCGCTTCGATGGTCATCGCGCGCAGCGTCGCTTCCGGTTCGATGAGCGCGCCATCCTTTTCGCCGCCGTCGGCTATGGGTCGGCTCATCTGTTGATTCGGGATGACACGAATGGGTCGTTCGGTGCCGCCAGCGCTGATCTGCCCGGTGTCTTTCTCGGTTTGATCGGGCGGAAGATCGCGAACCGGAGGCGTAACGTAGAAATCTTCTGCTTGACGAACGATGGGGCCGATGGATTGACTGTCTGTTCCTTGCGTCTGCGCTCGAACGATCGGACGCGGCAAGCTTGAATAGGTCAACGCTCCAACGGTGAGCATGGCAACGACGAAGGCAATCGTGCGAAACCTTTCTGGCATGTGGGCCTCCTTGAGTGACCGAAGAATTCGAAGAACCGGGCGCGATGAAGACGAGACCTCGCGCGCGGTTGGTTGAAGTTAGACGTCGGCTGCGCACTGCGGGCCTCACGCCACCGCATGTGGGCCGACGACGTTGAGCGATCGGACCCTACGCGCACAACGCACTCGGGCGTGAAGAGAAACGCTCATGGATCTCTGTGGCGAGGCGATTCAACAGCAAGTCGCACTCGTCGTATGGGAAGGAGTTTCTGGCTTCTCTTGCACTGCCAAGCTAGCTACAAGCTAACTTACTCGACTTCGCATCGGACCAGCACGACACACAAACACGTATTACGCCTCGAAAACGCCGTCAGCACAACGCTCTTCTGCGAACCAGCGTTGTGAAAGGCGCAGCAGCGCGATCGGTTCCGAGTGGCGGTAATTATGTCGCAGTTCGCTGAGTTGTCAAGAGGAATTTTTCGCTCTATGATCGCAGCGCAACCGCTGGCGAGCAGGCCATCTTTCGCGTGCGAGCCAAGAGAGGATCGAGACCAAGGCTGCTACGATTCGCCCGGCAGCGCTCATCTCCCTGAGACGTGGGCTCGGCGCGCGTGATGCGAGGATGGAATGGAAGAAGAGATTCAACGCTTAATCGCCTGCGCGCGTGATGGCCGCGAACGAGCCGTCGCGCCGTATTCGGGCTTTCGCGTCGGCGCTGCCGTGGAGACCGAAGATGGAAGCGTCTTCACCGGCTGCAATGTCGAGAATGCGACTTATGGTTTGACCGTGTGCGCTGAACGAGTGGCGATCTGGAAAGCCTTGTCGGAAGGCGCGGGCGGCTTTCGCCGCCTTGTCGTGGTCGCTGACACGGAGGAACTGACGCCGCCATGTGGTCCGTGCCGGCAGATCATCTGGGAGTTCTGCGGCGACATCGAGATCACGATGGCCAACCTCGACGGCAAAAGCGAAACGGTGCGGACGAGCGAGTTGCTTCCGCGCGCTTTTGACCGCCGGTTTCTCAAAACCTGATGCCGGCCGAGTCGGCTTCGGGCCGCGTTGGTCAAAAAAGGCGTTTCGTGCCCGCAAACTTTTCGCGCCAACAGGAGAGAGGGCTTTCCGCAAAAGAATGAGAGTCAAGTCCATTTGTTTCTTGATCGCGTTGTTCGTTGCCGTACCAGCGATGGCGCGCGAGCGCGTTGATCTCGTCATCAGCGGCGGCATCATCGTAACCATGGACGCGCGCGCGTCGGTGATCGACGACGGTGCCGTCGCCATTCGACGCGGACGCATCGTCGCCATCGGGCGGCGAAGCGAGATCGCGAGCCGTTACGTCGCGCCGCGCACCATCGACGCGCGCGGGCGCGCCGTGATCCCCGGACT
>CAKZOF010000755.1 GCA_937135995.1 uncultured Pyrinomonas sp. | reverse complement strand
CGTTGATCATGTAGAGGTCGAAATCGCGCCCGCGCGGATTGTGGACATTGGAAGAGAAGATGATCCGTTTGCCATCCGGGAAGAAGAACGGAGCGAAGCTGGCTGCGCCCAAGTTGGTCACTTGCCGCTTGTCCGAACCGTCAGCGTTCATCACCCAGATTTCGAAGATGCCCGGCTCGATGACGTTCTCCGCGAGAAGTCTCTTGTACCGTTCGATCTGTGCTGGCGTCTGCGGATGATACGCACGATAAACGATCTGCTTGCCGTCCGCCGAGAAGAACGCACCGCCATCGTAGCCCAACTCCGTGGTCAGCCGGCGTACGTTCGAACCATCCGCATTCATGACGTAGATGTCCAAGTCACCATCGCGCATGGACGTGAAGACGATCTTCTTTCCGTCGGGCGAGATGGTCGCTTCGGCATCGTAGCCGGGGGCGGTCGTCAGCCGCCGTAGATCGGAGCCGTCGGCGCGTGCCGTGAAGATGTCGTACGAGGGGTAGATGGGCCACACGTAACCGCGCGAACGGTCAGGCGGTGGCGGGCACTCTGGCCCAGCCAAATGCGTCGAAGAGTAGAGGATACGCTCGCCATCGGGGAAGAAATAAGCACACGTCGTGCGCCCCTGTCCGGTGGAAACCAAGCGCAGCCCTGTGCCATCGACGCGCATGGTGTAGATCTGATCGCAGGCGCGCCCGTCGCGCTTGGACTGAAAGATCAACCGCTGCCCGTCGGCGGAGAAGTACGCCTCGGCGTTTTCGCCGCCGAAAGTCAACTGGCGGACGTTGCGCAGGTGCCGCTCCAGACGGACGAGATCGCTCTGGCTCGCGTCAGATGGCGCGCTGCGCGCTGGAGTCTGATCGTTTGCCGCGTTGGAGTCGCGCGCTGCGCTCGGCGCGCGGGCGTCTGACAGGAAGAAGAGGCCCGCGGCCAACGCGACGCACAAGGCAATCCTCATGCTCCTTTTCGCTCGGAGACGAAGGCGAGTCGCTCGCTCATGTTCTGCGAGCATCGAGAGGGCACCAGCGCAATGCGCCGTAACGGCTCGCGTCTTCGTGAGGTCTTTCGTCATCCGTTTTTCCTTTCGAACTCGCGCATGAACTGCACCAGCGCTTCGACGCCGTCGCGCGGGAAGGCGTTGTAGATCGAAGCGCGGATACCGCCCACGGAACGATGACCTTTCAGTCCATCGAGACCTTGCGCCGTCGCTTCCTGCACGAACCTCTTTTCGAGTTCTTCCGACGGCAGACGGAACGTGACGTTCATCTTGGAACGCGCTTCGGGCCGCGCGTGACCGCGATAAAAGCCGCTCGCGTCGATCACATCGTAGATCATCCGCGCCTTCTCCTCGTTTTCGCGCGCCATCGCCACCAGTCCGCCTTTTTCTTTCAACCACCGGCAGACGAGCGAGATGATGTAAATGCCGAAGGTGTTCGGCGTGTTGTAGAGCGAGCGGTTCTCCACGTGCGTGCGGTAATCGAGCATGGTGTGGAGTCCATCGGGGATGCGCTCCAGCATATCTTGCCGGATGATGACGAGCGTCACGCCCGCCGGACCGATGTTCTTCTGCGCGCCAGCGTAGATCAGGCCATACTTTTCCACCGCGATCGGGCGCGACATGATGTCGGATGATGCATCGGCGACGATAGGCACGCCGCCCGTATCCGGTTCTTGCGGCCACTGCACACCCTGAATCGTTTCGTTGGTGGTGATGTGAACGTAGGCAGCGTTGGGATCCAGTTTGATCTCGTGTGGTTCGGGGATGCGGT
>CAKZOF010000754.1 GCA_937135995.1 uncultured Pyrinomonas sp. | reverse complement strand
ATCAGCTTCGATGAGCTGATCGACCGTGCGCTGGCGGGCGAGGAAACAGCCGTGCGAGCGCTGACCGAAACAGCTCACTATCTCGGCATCGGGATCTCCAACCTCATCGTTGGGTTGAGTCCGGCGGTGGTGGTCGTCGGCGGAGCCATCGTGCGCGCTTGGCCGCTCATCGCCGAAGCGCTGGAAGAGCCGGTCAAGCGGAGCATTCGCCGCGGTTTGCCCTCGGCGCGCATCATGCCTTCGACGCTCGGCGACCAGCCAACTCTGATGGGTGCGCTCAGCCTCGTGCTCGCACGTAAATTCGCGCTCGCGACCACCGCTTAGCCTCGCCCGCCGTGGTCGCGCTCTACGCAGGCAAAATGGCCGGGACGAGACTACGACGGCTCGCCCAAATCTGGGGCGTGGTCGCGATCTACGCTGGCAAAGTGGCAGGCCCCGTGCTCGGCGCGGCCGTGGCGCAAAAGTCGGGCGTGCTTCGGCCCCCGAAAGTGACCAGCCGTCGGGTCCGGCGCGCGTGTGCTCACCCGGAGCAGGGCTTTCAACTGCGAGGCTACTTTTTGATTCCCTTGCCTTGCACGATCGTGATGATGCGATCGGCTTCGACGTTTTCGAACGTCTCTACGCCGCCGCCGGGCCAGTGGATCTCGATTCGGTCGACCTTGGTCGCCGGACCGAGGCCGAAGTGCAAGCGCATGTCGTTGTGCGAAGCATAGCTGGCGCCGCTGATGACATCGGCCCGCTGCCGCATCTTGCCGACCGTGACGTAAGCGATGGCCCCGATGGCATCGCGCGGCGATCGCTTGGCCGGATCGCCGACGAGGTGAAGCGTGAGCCAGTGGTTTTTGGAATCGTAAACGTTGCGCAGGATGACCGGCGGCCCGTCGATGTTGTTGATGACGGCATCGAGTCGTCCATCTTTGTCGAGGTCGCCGACGGCCATGCCGCGTGCCGGCCAGGCCATCGCCAGCGCGCTTCCCGGTGCGGCGCCGACGCGCTCGAAGCGTCCGGTGCCGAGATTGCGGAAGAGCAGCATCTGCTGTGCGTAGCTCGTGCCCCACTGATACTGGTCCACCACCGGATAGACGTGCCCGTTGGCGATCAGGATGTCCTTCCAGCAATCGTTATCGAAGTCGATGAAGGCCGTGCCCCAACCGAGAAACGGGATGGTCGGTTCGCCGTGCCCGGCTTGAAAAGTGAGGTCGGTGAAGTTGCCTTCGCCGTCGTTGTGGTAGAGTGTGTTGGAGTCGTCGGAGAAATTGGTGATGTAGAAGTCCACGCGCCCGTCGTTGTCGTAGTCGCCGACGGCTAATCCCATGCCAGCCTGTTCGCGTCCGTTCTCGTTCAAGGCGATGCCGGAAGGATAGCCGACCTCATCAAAGGTTCCATCACCTTTGTTGATGTAGAGCTGCTTGGGCGTCGAATCGTTGACCACCAGCAGATCAAGCCACTCGTCCTCGTTGACGTGGACGAAGACGGACGAAAAGCCGTAGTACTTCTGCGGATCGTTGACGCCTGCTTTGTCGCTGACGTCTTCAAACGTCCCATCGGGTTTTTGGTGGTAGAGCGTATCGCTCTCGCCCGGCAGCCCGCGCGGCCCGCACATCACCGGCACGCCGCGGAACTGGCAGAAGTTTTGCGCAAGGCCCCCGGGTTTACC
>CAKZOF010000753.1 GCA_937135995.1 uncultured Pyrinomonas sp. | reverse complement strand
CACGCAGCGCCCGCTCGGGGCGTTGCTGGCCGAGGCCGTGAACTCAACGGTCGAAGCCGCGCAGCGCGTCTCGCGCCTTAAGCGGGCGATGGACGCGATGGCAGCCGACACCGGCTCCGGCCCGACGTGGGGTCAGATCGAACTGGAACTCGGCCTTCAGGCCGGCGCCGGCGAAACGATGTACAACCTTGTTACGGATGCCGAGCAGCGACTCACCGCGGCCAACGTGCGAGCCTTCACCGACCGCCTCGACCAAGGAGGCTGACCGTGGAGAACCTGTCGCGCATCGAGCGCCTGATTCAGGAGACGAAGGACCCGGTGCAGCAGGCGACGCTGCTCGTGCTGTCGATCGCGGCCCTCGGCATCACGAATACGCTCTCGCGTCGGATCGGACGTCGCCGTGGCTGACGCGGTGCTCTCCGCGGCGCTCCGCCAGGACGCGCCGATCCCGCTCGATCTCGGCGTCAAGGTGAGCAAGACCGAATTTGCGCCGCGCATCGGCGTTGCTTATCGCCCGACAGAAAAGATGGTCATTCGCGCCGGGTTCGGTATCACCAACGATCCGTACTCTTTGGCGCGCCCGTTGCGCACGAACCACCCGCTTCTTTCCAACCTGGTCGTCCCAGCGCCCAATTCCTTCAGTTGGGCCGGCAGAATCGAGCAGGGCATTCCGCCCGTTCCCTACCCGGGACTCGACGACGGCATCGTGCCGGTTCCGGGCAACGTCGCCGTTTACACGCTGGGCAACAAGTTCGAGCGCGGCTACATCAAGTCGTTCAACGTCTTCATCGAGCGCCAGCTCTGGAAGGGGTTCGTTGGCGAGATCGGCTACGTCGGCACGCGCCAGATCGATCAACTCGGCTACCGCGAGTTGAACTACCCGCAGCTCGGCGGCGGCACGGCGAGCCGCGTTCTTAACAAGAAATTCGGGCGCACGGCAGAAACGCTGCTGGTCGCGCCCATCGGCAACAGCAGCTACGATGCGCTGCAGGCGAGCTTGAATCGCCGCTTCGCCGACGGGTTCGAGCTCCGGGCCAACTACACCTTCTCGAAAGCCATCGGCTACGCGCCGAACAGCGATAACACGCTGCTCATCAACATTCCGGAGTTCTACAACCTGAACAAGAGGTTGCAGGACTTCGACCGCACGCACGTCGTCAACATCACGAACATCTTCGAACTGCCTTTCGGCAGAGGGCGCCGCTGGTTGAGCAACGGCGGGGTGGCGGCGGCGCTGCTCGGCGGGTGGCAACTGAACAGCATCATCCGCTTCGGCAGCGGCACGCCGTTCAGCGTGACCGGACCGGGAAGCGGGATCAACGCCCCTGGCAACACGCAACGCGCCGATCTGGTCAAATCCAAGGTCGAAATCTACGGTCGCACGGGGCCGGGGCAGCTCTATTTCGACACGTCGGCGTTTCGCGCCGTTCCCTCGAATGAAGTCCGTTTCGGCACCGCCGGATTCAACATCCTGCGCGGGCCCGGCTTCTTCCGCTGGGATTTCGGCATCTTTCGCCGCGTTCCGATCAGCGAGCGCGTCGATCTGCAATTGCGCGCCGACGCGATCAACTTAACCAACACACCGATCTTCGCCAACCCAGACGGCAGCGTCACGAGCACCAACTTCGGCTCGATCACCGGCACGAGCGGTCTGCATTATCCGCGGTTCTTCCGTTTGGGACTGAGGCTAGGGTTTTAACCTCCGAGTCGAAGCAACCTTGGCGCGGCTTCTGGACGCGAAGCCGCGCTTTTTTTGTGAAGGCATGGCGAGCGCCGACAAACGAGCGCTCGTCGTTTGCGGCGCACCAACCCTGCATCGCTCGGAGAATCCCGCAACGCCCTACTTCACAGCTTTGGTTCAACGCCGTTCGCTGAGCCCAAAGTTCGAGCCTCGCCAGCATTTTTCTCTTTCCAAATCGTTCTTGGCAGCATATAATTCACCTCACAAGGACCTTCACGGCCGAAGCTGCCCGCCACCGAGCGGCATGAAAGGAGTTGACAACGATGCGCGCCAGATCCATTCTCTGCCTCTTGTTTTTCGCCTTCATCGGGACGCTGCAAGCAATGCAAGCGCAAGAGATGACCGGCGATCCGACTGACGCGAAACGCCGCGCACGGACGCCAACGGGAGACGTTCTATCCATTCAAGATCACTACCTGATCTCGGCCAAAGCCGGACGCGTCAATGCGGTCTTCGGCTTGGTCGATTATCAACGCGACGGCAAGTGGCAACAGCTTCCTGCCCGCTTCGCACTCGATTCGGGCGATGTTGTGCGCACGCGCGCCAACGGGCGCGTCGAGATGCTGCTCAATCCCGGTTCGTACCTGCGCATGGCGGAGAATTCCGAACTCGAACTCTCCAACGCCTCGCTCGACGACTTGCGGATCAAGGTTCAACGCGGCAGCGTCATCATCGAGATCACGGGTGCTAGCGGCGCGCGCCTCCGTCTGCACGCGACGACGCCGCAATCGGAGATCGTCATCGATCGCAATGGCTTGTATCGCATCAACGTCGCGGCTGATGGGCAGGCGGAAGTTGCGGTCTACAAAGGCAAGGTGCGGGTCAACGGCGTCGAAGTCAAAGACGGACGGAGGCTCGCCAGCGGCATGACCGAACCGGTGAAGTTCGACAAAAAGCAACGCGACCCCTTCGACCAATGGAGTCGCGAGCGGGCCGAACTGCTGGCGCAAGCCAATCGTCGGCTCTCCGAGCGTACGATCAACATGGCCTTCTGGAGTTTCCGCGGAAGCGGCGCATGGGGCTACGGACGCGCGCCGTACTTTGGCCTGTGGATCTACGACCGTGGTCTCGACTGCTATACGTTCTTGCCGTTCTACTCTTCCTGGTCGTCGCCTTACGGCATAGGCTACCGCAACGGTTTCGGCATCCCGTGGTATTACGCGCGACCTGAACTACCACGGGCCGACTCGCTGCCAACAGCGCAACCGACACCCGGTCTTACGAGCACTTCGCCCAGCGGAGGCATGCCGCACAAGCTGCCCGCGGAAGTGCTGGAAGCGCGACCGCTTCCCGCCGAGCAACTGGAGCGCCAGATGCAAAGCATCGAACGTTTCG
>CAKZOF010000752.1 GCA_937135995.1 uncultured Pyrinomonas sp. | reverse complement strand
AGACCGGTCCGGCGATCCGCGCACGAGCCTCGCTTCGTTCTCGATTCGACAGATGCCGGTCGCACTTGCAAAGTGTGACCGGCATTCGTGTTAGAATTCTGACATGGCCGGACGAAGCGCAGCGGACGACCTGCAGGAGCTTGAGCGCCGCATCGGCTACTCTTTCAAAGATCGTTCTGCGTTGGAGCGTGCCATCACGCATCGCTCGTGGGCGCACGAACACGTTCGACCGGGCGAAGCGGAAAAGGCACGCAACCTGCACAACGAAGCGCTGGAGTTCATCGGCGATTCGGTGTTGGGCCTTGTCATCGCCGACAACCTCTTCCGCGCGCATCCAGACCTGACCGAAGGCGAATTGTCGCGCATGAAGCACCGGCTGGTTAGCACGACGACTTTGGCGCGCGCCGCTATCAGCCTCAATCTCGGGGAGTTCTTGCGTTTCGGGCGCGGAGAAGAGAAGACGGGCGGGCGACGCAAACAGGCGCTTTTGGCCGATGCCTTCGAGGCCATTTTGGGAGCCATCTACATCGATGGTGGGTTCAGCGCTGCCTCCGATTTCGTCCTTCGCGTTCTCGGAGCTGAACTGGCCAAAGCCGATCCCGAGAAGGCTGCCGCTGCAGACTACAAGACCATGCTGCAGGAGTTGTTGCAGGCCAGACAGCAACCCACCCCGCAGTACAACGTCATCGAAACATCCGGCCCGCCGCATCGGCGGCGGTTTCGCGTCGAGGTGGTTTGGAACGGCGGTCGCGCCGAAGGCGAAGGACGTTCGATCAAGGCGGCAGAGATGGATGCCGCCCGACATGCGCTCGCGCTGTTGAACGCGCAGCAACGCCAGCCGATGCACGAACCCGTTTAACGAACGCCCATCGCGACGGAATCCAACGCGGCCGCGCTGGTGGCAAAGCGTGGACCGCGCCGCCGGGTCGTTGGGACGTGGGCTGAGGGGGGCGCGAGTGGTGCGCGTCGGAACAGGGCGTGGCGTGCTGCTAAACTGATCGACTCGTTGGCGGCAACGAACGCTCGCTGTCAGGCCGTGTGCGCTACTCGATCGCACGCGACATGCGGTATGCTTGACCACCTGATTCTACTTTTTTAGGATGCCTTCATGAACAAGGAGCGATCGAGCGTGGTAGACGGGCGGGCCGATTCTGTCGCCTCCGCTTCCTCCGCAGCCAAAGAGGGCGTCGTGCCACAAGAAGAGGCCAAGCGGAGCATCATTCGGGAGTACTTCGAGTCGGCAGTGGTCACGGTCATCATGGCCCTGTTCGGCATCACCTTCATCGTCCAAGCGGTCAAGGTCCCTACCGGTTCGATGCAGAACACCATTCTGGTCGGTGATCATCTGCTGGTCAACAAGTTCATCTTCGCTCCCGGACCGCACGTTTGGTTCTTGCCGCAGCGCGATATCCGGCGCGGCGACATCATCGTCTTTAAATACCCCGGCAACAAGCGCAATCCGACCCGCGATCTGACCGATCCGAACAGCGTGCCTTTCAAGACGAATTTCGTCAAGCGCGTCATCGGACTTCCAGGCGATCGCATCGAAATTCGTGACCGGCGCGTTTACGTCAACGACCAGCCGCTGCCCGAACAGCGCGTCATTGCCGTCAACCGGCGAGAAGAAGAACCGCTCCAGATCATCCAAGAAGAGCCGCGGCGCGGCGATGAGAAGTACAAGGTCTATTACAAGCCGCAGTCGGTCGCGTACGACGATTTCTTCTACGGCGTGAACGGGCGCGCGGTGGTCGTTCCGCCGGACCACTACTTCGTCATGGGTGACAACCGCGACGATAGCTCCGATAGTCGCGTGTGGGGATTCGTCCCGCGCGAACTGGTCGTCGGGCGGGCGATGTTTGTCTATTGGTCCTACGACGAGAGCGCTCCTTCGAGCGGCAATCCGATCCTCGATTTCATTCGCAACACGCGCTGGCGACGGACCGGAACTTTGGTGAAGTAAGCGTGCGCGCTGGATCTGTCTTCGGTGGGCATGCGGGGAAGGGGCCGATGTTGCGCAAGTTGAAAGAGATCATCCGGCTCGATTGGAAGCAGATCGCCAAACACACGTTGAATCGCGTTTGGGAAGATGACATCTTCGGTCACGCCGCGCAGCTTTCTTACTACTTCCTGCTTTCGCTCTTTCCGCTGCTCCTCTTTCTGACGACGCTGTTTGGCTATTTCGCTGAGACCGGCTCGGAACTCCGGCGCACGCTCTTCATCTACTTAGCTAAGGTGCTGCCTGCTTCGGCCTACGATCTAATTCATCGGACGGTGGACGAGATCAACCGCGGCGCGGGTGGCGGCAAACTCTCCTTCGGTATTTTAGCGACGTTGTGGGCGGCATCGAGCGGCATGGGAGCGATCAGCACTACGCTCAACGTCGTCTACGGCGTCAAAGAGACGCGCCCGTGGTGGAAAACGCGCCTGACGGCGATCCTGCTGACCATCGGATTGGCTGTCTTCATCGTCTCGGCGCTGGTCATCATCCTCTTCGGCGGCGCCATCGGGCGCTTCATCGCCGATCAACTAGGTCTCGGCGCGGTCTTCGCCGTGGCTTGGAAAGTGTTGCAGATCCCGCTGGTCATCTTCTTTCTGCTCTTCGCCTTCGCGCTGATCTACTATTTCGCGCCCAATCTCCAAAAACCGAAGTGGCAGTTTATCACGCCTGGTTCGGTCGTCGGCGTCGCGCTCTGGTTGCTCGTCTCGTTCGGCTTGCGGGCCTATCTGCAGTACTTCAATTCGTACAACCGCACGTACGGCACGCTCGGCGCCGTCATTATCCTCATGCTTTGGTTTTACTTGACGGGCGCTGCTATCTTGATCGGCGGCGAGATCAATTCCGAAGCCGAAAAGCTGGCCGCCCAACAAGGGGCCACCACGCCGCCGAAGACGGCGGAGCAAGACGAACGCGCCACGCAACGCGCGACCGCTTAAGACGCACTTGCGAAAGCCCGATTCGATCAGAAGCGAAAAGCGAAGTAAACGGCGGCCACCACCAGCGCATAGGCGACCAGTTCAGCGATCACCCAGATCGCCGCGATCGCCTTGCCTGTGTTGCCGCCCGGAATGAGCACC
>CAKZOF010000751.1 GCA_937135995.1 uncultured Pyrinomonas sp. | reverse complement strand
GAACTCGATCTCGCAACGGATGATGGTGCCATCGAAGTGCAGGATTGCCGGGGGAGGCTTCGCGCTCGCAGCGGCGATGGGCGCATCACCGTTCGTCGCTTCATCGGTGGAGCGACGGCACGCACGGGCGATGGTTCGTTGATCTTGCAAGGGCGCTTCGACGATCTCGAAGCGCACACGGGCGACGGTTCGATCTATTTGGAATTGCCCGCCGATTTCGACGCTACCTTGGAAGCTGACGCCGAGAAGGTTCTGGTCCAAGGACTGAACGCCGCGCAAGAGTTCGGGTCAGGGCGAACGTCTCGCTGGCGAATCGGGCGCGGTGGACCTTCACTCAAAGTGCGCACGGGCGACGGCAGCGTCTTCTTGCGTCCGTGGTCGGGCGAAGTCGGCCGCAAGGAAGAATCGAAGTGAAACTTTCGAGATCGAACGTCACGGAGATGGCAAAAGCGAGAAGGATTGAACGGTCTCCCATCGCGCGCTTGCACGCGATGCGGAAAGATCAGACAGCGGAGGACCATGCAGCGGAACTCCTGTGGGCAAAGTTGAATGCGGCGGAGCAGAAGTTGCACGAGGCGTTGCGCGAACTTTCGGCGTTGAGGCGTGCACTTTCGGCGCGCGCGGCGGACGATCTCGACCTTCGTCGGAACGTGCGGCGACTGGAAGTCGGGTTGATCACGGATGTCCTGCGTCGGTCGCATGGCAACCAAACGCGCGCCGCACAACTTCTCGGTCTGAAGTTGACGACGCTCAACGCCAAGATCAAGCGTTATGGGATCGACCCGGAAGAGTTCGGTTGACAGTCGCTCGAACAGAGCGAAAAGGGGGAAGCCGATAGCAAGCAGCGCTCTTTCCGCGAAACTCCATTCGAACCGGCCAGCGCCATGACCTCGAAGAATTCTCATCATCTATCCAAACTGATTGCCGTCATAAGCGATTTGCAATGGGTCTGTGTTGCGTTGTTATGCCTCGCGTTCGTCGCGCCGATCGCGCAGGGTGGGCAACAGATTGCGAGCGATGCTGCGGGGCGAGGTATATCGGCGGAAAAAGCAACCCCTGTCAGCCTTCCGCGTTTCGCCCATCCGCCGAAGATCGATGGGCGTCTCGACGACGTGTGGAAGGCGGCGGCGATCTTCAAGGACTTTCGACAGGTTCAGCCGAGCGACGCGGCTCCGGCATCCAAGCCGACCATTGTTTACATGGGTCGCGATGCGGACAGACTTTACATCGCGTTTCATGCCTTCGACGATCCACGTCAAGTGCGCGCGACGATCGCCAAGCGCGATGCGATCTTTGACGACGACATCGTCGGCGTCTACCTCGATACATTCAACGACCGGCGCCGCGCCTACGTGCTCTTGTTCAATCCCCTCGGCGTGCAGGCCGATGGCATTTTCACCGAGGGGCGGGGCGAAGATCTCAGCGTCGACATCGTAATGGAATCCAAAGGCACGCTGACCGATGATGGCTACGTCGTCGAGGTGGCCGTGCCGTTCAAATCGCTTCGCTACGAGGCGGGTCGCGGCAAGATGTGGGGAATACACCTTTTCCGGAAGATCAAACGCTTCAACGACGAAATCGATTCTTGGATGCCCATCCCGCGCGGAGCATCTAGTTTGTTGAACCTCGCTGGTCACATCACAGGGTTGGAGGGAATCGCGTCCGAAAGGAACTTGGAATTGATCCCAGGGGCGACGATCTCGGAGACGGGACGGCGCACGCACGCGTTGCCCGGCGCGTCCGATCCGGGGCGTTTCGTCAACGGGCCACTGAAGGTCGAGCCGGAGTTGAACGCCAAACTTGGGCTTGCGTCGAACATCACGGTTGATCTGGCGCTCAACCCAGACTTCGCGCAAGTCGAAGCCGATCAACCGGTGATCACGGCCAACCAGCGTTTCCCGATCTTCTTCGAAGAGAAGCGTCCATTCTTTCTCGAAGGCATCGACATCTTCCAGACCCCCTTGCAGGCCGTCAACACGCGCGCCATCGTCGATCCAGATGTGGCCGTGAAGCTTACAGGCAAACGCGGGCGCAATGTCTTCGGCGTGCTCGCCGCCGCCGACAGCGCACCCGGCAATTACAGCGAAGAGGAGCGCAACGATCCGACGTTGTTGCCGCAGATCCGCAAGTTCATCGGCAATAGAGCCGTCGTCGGCGTTGCGAGGCTACGGCGCGACATCGGACGCGAAAGCAGCCTTGGAGTAGTCGTTACCACCTACAATTTCG
>CAKZOF010000750.1 GCA_937135995.1 uncultured Pyrinomonas sp. | reverse complement strand
TTGGTCTTCCATCTCATCAGCGGTCATCCGATTGAGGATTATCATTAGTCGGCGAACGATCTCATGTGGGGGACGACACACCGCGGTGACGATCCCGTTCAGCCAGCTAGCAGCCCCCCAAACCGAGCATTGCCAATCGGATGGTCATCGCCTGCGGGCTGACGCCGAAGCGCATGGCCAGGCGTTGAACTGCCCGTTCGTCGAATAAGTCGAGCGGACCGGTGCCGACCAGTTCGCGCAGCGCTGCTTCGGGCATCAAGAGGCTGGCGGCGAATCGGTTGGCTTCGACCTCGCGGTGGTCGGTGCCCTCGCTGGCGCGCTCGTCGCGGAAGAAGATGGGCGACGCGTCGATGAAGACGCGCGCTTGTTCACGGTGCAACAGGTAGTGACCCAGTTCGTGGGCCAGCGTGAAGCGGCGCCGGTGCGGGTGATGGCGCGCGTTGATGCACGCGATGGCGCGGCGTTCTTTGATAACCAACATGCCGGAGACCGTCTCTTCCATCGGCCGATAGGTCACCTCGAGTCCGTGCGCACGTGCGATCCGTTCGACATTGACCGGCACCTCAGCCCCGCTTGCGCGCAGAACGCGATCGGCCATCGCTGCTGCTCTGTTCGCCATCGCTGTTTTTCAACTCGTTTCGTCGCTCAAGGTTTCGTGAGCAAAGTTTCCAACACGCGCGCCGCCTCGGGCGGAATACGCTTCTTTTCGCGTCCGAGTTCCACCGTAACGGTGGATTGCTCGAGCACTTCGTCGTTAGACGGAAGCAAGCAACCGATCTCGAGATCGAGCGCCAGACAGAGCGCGTAGAGCACGTGCAACGGCGCCTTTTGCCGGCCCGCTTCGATGTTGGTGATCGAAGTTCGCCGCAAGCCCGCTTCGGCAGCCAGCGCGCTCTGCTTCAGCCCTAACTCCTCGCGCCGCGCACGTAGGCGCTCGCCGATCGTGCGGTAAAGTTCCGTTTCGTTTACTCTCATCTTTCGCGCGTTGGAGATTATATTGAGACGATGCGGCTGACGTCAATCACACAAACCCGGTAAATCAGGTTGACATCCGCCGCCGAGCAGTTGTATGGTACCGGCCGTTATGGATGACCGGATCGACCAACCCATCGGTTTAGTCAAGGGGCCAGGCGAGGGGCCGCACGAGTACGTGTTCATCACCACCGACTATCGGCGGACGCGCATCGGCGAGTTCGTCCGTTACGAGGTGCGCGACGGAGCGGACACGCTGACGATCTTCGGCCACGTGGTAGGGCGCGAGTTGATTCGCAATCTGCCTGACTCTTTTCTCGTCGATCCGCAGACGTCGCCCGCGGCCGTTTCGTCGTTGATCGGGCTCGAAGAGGGGAGCGAATGCGAGCTTTTCGCGGTGACCTTCGAGACGATCGGTTACTTCAGCCAGCAACTGGGCGACTTCGTCAATCCGCGTATTCCGCCCGCGCCGGGCGATCCCATCTACTTGGCGTCGAGCGAGACGCTCGCCGACGTGGTCTCGCCGCGCAAGCGCGGCGAGCAGGGGTCGGCCTACATCGGCAGCCTGTTGACGCGCGAAGCGGGCGAAGTGCCGGTCGTGCTATCGGTGAAGGAGTTGGTGTCAACGCATCTGGCGATTCTCGCTTCCACAGGTGCCGGCAAGTCCTACACGGCGGGCGTGCTCGTCGAAGAGCTGATGATGCCATACAACCGCGCCGCCGTGCTCATCATCGACCCGCACGGCGAATATCACACATTGAGCGCGATCGCCGGCGACGCGCGCTTTCGCGGCCACGATGGCTACACGCCCGAAGTACGCATCTACACGCATGACCGCATTCGCGTGCGCTTTTCGACGCTGACCGAAGCCGACATCAAATACCTTTTGCCCGAAGGCGCGTCGGAGAAGATGTTCCACTACCTGTCGCAAGCCTATCGGAAACTGGCCTACAGGCCGGAACAGGAACGACGGCTGTGGGGCTACCATGATCTGCGTGATGCCGTGAGCGAGTTGAAGTACGACAACGGCGACGGGAGCAACGCCAGCTCCATCGACGGGCTGTTGTGGCGGCTCGACTCGCGCTTCGGCAAGCACGATTCGATCTTCTCCGATTCGGAACATCTCAGCCTGCGCGAGCTATTTCGCCCCGGCTGCTGCACGGTGCTGCAGCTATCGGACATCGAGCAGAACGAACAGCAGGTGGTGGTCGCAACGCTGCTGAGGCGAGTCAACAAAGCGCGCATGATGACCGTGCGCGGCGAGATCACGCACGAGCAGGACGACAATTACCTACCCTATCCGGTCTTCACGCTGCTTGAAGAAGCTCATCGCTTTGCGCCAGCGGGCCAGACGGTGGTGTCAACCAACATCCTCAAGCAGATCCTCGCGGAAGGGCGCAAGTTCGGCGTCGGCATCGGGCTGATCACGCAACGGCCCGGCAAACTCGATCAGGACGTGCTTTCGCAATGCATGACGCAGATCATCATGCGCATCGTCAATCCGTTCGATCAGGAGACGGTAGCCCGCTCGGTCGAAGGGGCAGGACGTGCGCTGTTGGCCGAGCTTCCGGCGCTGACCAAGGGGCAGGCGGTGAT
>CAKZOF010000749.1 GCA_937135995.1 uncultured Pyrinomonas sp. | reverse complement strand
CGAGGTCAATCACGTCATCGAGCTGCAACCGTTCATCGTCAATCTCGCGGACAAAGGCGAAGCCCGCTACCTGCGCATGACGGTAAGCATCGGGCTCGGCGGCGAAGCTGGCGGCAAAGAGAAACCGGACCCGCTTTTCACCACGCGCGTGCGCAACGCAATGCTCGCCGTGCTGACGACCAAGACCTCGGACGAAATCCTGACGGCGGAAGGCAAAGCCGCTCTGCGCAAGGAACTGCTGCGCGCGGCGCGCGCTGCCGTCGAAGAACCGGAGATCAAGGCTATCTACATCACCGATTTCATCGTTCAACTCTGACCGGCAACCACCATGAACAGCGACGACCTGCAAGCCGCCAACCGTGCTGACCTCGAGGCGTGGCGCGATTTTCTCGATCTACAAGTGCCACTCGTCATGGAACTCGGCCGCACTAAGTTAACCGTTCGCGACATCCTCGACCTAGACGCAGGCAGCATCATCCAACTGCCGCGTTCCACCGGCGAAGGCGTCGACGTTTTGGCTGGCGATCGTTGCCTCGCGCGCGGCGAGATCTTGATGATCGAAGACCGCACCGGGGTACGCATCAACGAAATCAACAGCCCAGAGCAGAAATGACTGCAACCGCACGACGATCCGCCCGACGCGCTCCCATCTTCCGAATTCAAATGGCTGCCACTACCCATCGCCGCTTGCTCGCTTTGCTCGCCACTGTACTGCTGGTGAGTAGCATACCCGTCGCCGTCTGCGCCGAGACGGATCGCCCCTCTGCCGACGGCGCGCCGCAACGAAGCGAAAAAGATGCGACGTCTACCCGCACGAACTCAGCCGAGGCGCCTGCGCCTGCCGCCCAAAGAAGCGCGACGCCGACGACCGTGGAGGACAACGAGCAAACGCAGGTGCCGGAACGCGATGCGGCGCTCGATGAGCGGCCTTTTCTCGAACCGTCGCCCGGGGTGTTGGCCGAGCAGGCTCCGAGCACGTTCAACCTCTTAGCGCGCACCACCGGTTCACTGGCACTCATCCTCGGCTTGCTCGTCGGCGGCACGGCGCTGTTCCGTCGCTTTGGTGGACCGAAAGCGTTGCGCGCGTCGAACGATGTGCCCGAACTAGCAGTCTTATCATCGGTCCCGCTCGGGCGCGAACGCACGCTAGCGCTCGTCCGCTTCGGATCGCGCACGCTTCTCGTCGGCTCGACGCCTCACGCCATCACGCTTCTTACGGAAAGCGATGAACACGACGAGCGCGCGCCGGTCTCCGTCGCGGAGCTACTCGATTCCGACGATTTCGCCGCCGAGCTTGAACGAGCGAGCGTAAGGCCAATTGATCCGAACGCTTGAGAGAGGCGCGTGGCAAGCGGAGAAACGTGCCGCGCGCACCGTTTATCCGAATCAATTGACGCCCTTGCTTCCGTTTCGATGGGAAAGAGACGTATGAGAAACCACACGTCGCTGGCGCTTCGAAGCCTGTTGGTTACAGTCCTTCTTCCAGCGCTCGCCGTTGGAGCCGCGCCCGAACCGTCCTTGCGGCTTGATCTGGCACAAGGCGGCACAGCGCTGCCTATTCAGATCGTCATCATCCTCACGCTGCTCAGTTTCATTCCAGCCATTTTGATCTCGATGACCTGTTTTACGCGGCTCATCGTCGTCTTTTATTTCTTGCGCCAAGCGCTCGGAACCACAGAAGCACCCAACAACCAAGTGCTGCTCGGTCTGGCGCTCTTTCTGACGATGTTCGTCATGGGACCGGTCTTTGCGCGCGTCCACACGGACGCTCTCGCGCCGCTGATGGCTGGCGAGATCACGCACGCAGAAGCGCTGCCGCGCGCGATGGTCCCTTTGCGCGCTTACATGCTCAAGCACACGCGCGAGCGCGATCTCGCGCTCTTCATCAGGCTATCGGGCAGTCCGCGCCCGCGCACGCCGGACGACGTGCCGACCACAGCGCTCGTTCCGGCTTACATGATCTCGGAATTGAAGACCGCTTTTCAGATCGGCTTCGTCCTCTTCATCCCCTTCTTGATCATTGACATGGCCGTTTCGTCCGTGCTGCTTTCGATGGGCATGATGCAACTGCCGCCGGTGATCATCTCCATGCCGCTCAAGGTGTTGCTTTTCGTCATGGTCGACGGATGGTATTTGATCGTCGGCTCGCTCGTCAAAAGCGTCATGTGAGAACGAGACGAACTTTGCGGAGAAGATAGATGTCCGATGCAGTGATCCTGACACTCATGCAACGCGCGCTGGAGACCTTGATGTGGATCACGGCGCCCATGCTCGCCGCGGCCATCATCATCGGCGTCGTCGTCAGCCTCATCCAAACGCTGACCTCGATTCAAGATCAAACCTTCAGCTTCGCGCCACGCGTGGCCGTCATCTTCGTTGTTTTTCTCATCACTTTTCCATGGGCGCTGCGCGTGCTCGTGACGTTCACGCAATCGCTCTTCAGCGATTTTTCACCGTACATACGTTGAGCGCTGATCGCGTGCTCGATTCGATCACCATTCCGTTGCGTCCCGTTCTCGTCTTCGCCGTGGTTCTAGCGCGCGTCGGCGGGCTGGTCACGTTCGCTCCTTTCTGGGGTCATGGAGCGATCGCTCCGCGCGTGCGCGCGCTGGTCGCACTGGCGCTTGCTCTTTGCGTAACACCGGTGGTGATGCCGCGCCTTCCGACGCCGCCTGCCGATCTCGTCGGTTTGACATTGGTTCTGCTCGGTGAAGTCATCGTCGGCTGCGCTCTCGGTTTCGTCGGACGCTTGGCGATGAGCGCGCTGACGATAGCTGCCGAGATGATCACGTTTCAACTCGGGCTTTCGCTCGCCAGCACGATCGATCCAGCCACACACGCGCGGACCACGGCACTCGGAACGTTCGCGCAGATGATGGGATTGATGGTGCTGCTGGCAGTGGACGGTCACCACTGGTTCTTGCTGGCAACGGTGCGCAGCTTCGATCTTCACGCGCCGTCGTTGCCGCACGCGACACCGCTGCTGGCCCAGTTGCTCCTGCGCCTCTCGGCCGATGCGCTCAGCATCGGCGTGGCGCTGGCAGCACCTGTGATCATCGTTCTGTTGCTAACCGAACTGGCGCTCGCCGTTGCCGGGCGCGCTGCGCCGCAGCTTCAAATCTTTTTGCTCAGCTTTCCCGTCAAGATCGCCGTCGGGCTGTGGGTCATCGGCGCCACGCTCTACTTTCTGCCTGGAGCCGTGCGCACCGTCCTCTATTCGTTGCGCGCCGATCTTCTGCGCGTGACCGGCGCTTTTTGAAGTAAGGACGATGGCTGGAGAACGCACCGAACGACCGACGCCGAAAAGGCGCGAAGAGGCGCGCAAACGCGGGCAGATCGCGCGCCGCCCGGAACTCGCCGCAGCCATCGCCTTTCTCGCCGCGCTCGGCGCACTACGCGCAGTCGGCTCCGATCTCGGAGAACGCGCGGCGACGTTGATCGTCAACTCGGCGCGCATGGCCGAGGCGGCGGCGACGTCGAACTTCTCCATCAACGACGTTCACAAGATGATGGCCGATGCGCTGGCCGAACTCGCCGCCCTGACGGCCCCGATCCTGATCGCCGGTCTGATCGGCGGCGTCGCGGGCAACGTCGCGCAGGGCGGGTGGAGCTTCGCACCGGCTGCGCTCAAACCGCGCGCCGAAAGCTTCAGTCCGAAGGCCAATCTTCGCCGCGCGTTCGCCAGCGTCCCTGTTGAAACGGTCAAGAGCGTGCTCAAACTCGCCGCCGTCGTTGCCATCGGCTACGGCGCGCTCGCGCACGCGGTCGCGCAAACCGCTGAACTCGTCGGCGCACCGGCATCGCACACGCTCGCGACCATCGGCGCGACCAGCTTCGATCTCGCGTTGCGGGTGGCGCTCGCTATGCTGGCGCTCGCCGCGCTCGATTACGGTTATGGCTGGTTCAAACACGAGCGCTCGCTCCGCATGACCAAGCAGGAACTCAGAGACGAATTACGCGAGCAGGAAGGCGATCCCGTAGTCAAAGGACAACGAAGACGCACCGCGCGCGCGCTTTTGCAGCGACGCATCGCCGTCGAAGTCCCGCGCGCCGATGTCGTCGTCGTCAACCCGACGCACTACGCCGTCGCGCTGCGCTACGACAAGGCGAAAGACGCGGCTCCCGTGGTGACAGCCAAAGGAATGGACTACATCGCGCAGCGTATGCGCCACATCGCGCGAGCGCATGATGTGCCCGTGGTCGAAAATGCGGTGCTTGCGCGTGCGCTCTACCGCGCCGTCGAGGTCGGAAGGGCTATCCCACCCGAATTCTTCCGCGCCGTCGCTGAACTTCTCGCTTACGTCTATCGCCAGCGGGTGCAACGAAGCTGACGGCTACACCGGCGCGTCCCTCGTCTTCGCTACCCCGGCAACAACTACTCGATGGCGCTGTCGTGTTTCACAAACTCACGCCGGAGCGTCATTCGACCTCGCTGCTTCGGCGTCGAGACCGCCGCGCAAGATCTCCGGCAGGCGTCTGGCGAAGACCGAACGCGGCATGACGACGTCGAAGCCGCTGGCGCGCGCCCGCCGCGCCAGTTCGTTCTCGACGTGCGAGAAGAAGCCGAGCAATTTCGTCTCGCGCAACCGAGCATCGGCTTTCACTTCGGTGGCGACGGAGAAAGGGTCGAAACGCGCGGCCTGTAGATCGACGATGATGAGGCGCGGTGCGAGTTCGTTGCCGACGATCTTTTTGATGTCTTTGACGATCTTCACGGGCATGCCCAACTGCTCGGCCGTGCCGCGAATCTTGGCGGCGAAGAACATGTCATCGACCACGGCGACGATCATCGCAAACCTCTCTTCCTGAACGTTCTTGTGAAAAGTCTGGATTGAAGCAAAAACGAGCGGCGGCGGGTGCCCTGGCGACGCTGCCGCATGATGTCGCTGGACCGAAATCGCGCGTGAGTGTTCACCAACGGAGATCGGCGCGCACAAAGTTGAGGCGCCACTCGCCTTCGCCCAACACGGGCACTTCGCCGTCATACGAAAGCGCAAGATCGACAGCGCGCCGAATACGGTAAGCGCGTCCCGATGGCGCGTTGACGACCAGCGTCACGCGCTCCGGCTCTTTCTCCGCCACGCACGCTTCTCGCCAGTCAGCCCGACACCGAACGACGAGTCGAGCTCCCGTCGGAAGCTGGCCCAGCGTGGACGGTCTTGACCCGAACTGCTCGAGTTCAAAGCTCCGGTTCATCCTCGAAGGGCAGGTCCGGTTGACTCGGCACTCTCTTTTCAGCGTAGGAGCGCAGCGCGTAGTAAAGGATCAGCAACGCGAGCGCGATCCAAACCACCGACCAAAAGGCCGCTGGGATGCCGGTCGCTTCTGCCATGTTCGCTGCATCGGTTGGCACGTGCGGCGCAAAAGGTGCGGAGAGAAAGAGCACCGTCTTCAAATCGAGCAGCGCGTTCAGCACGCATTGAGCAGCAAGCAAGCTGACCAGAAACATCGCGGCGCGCGCGCTGAAAAACATTGCCGCGGCGATCAACCCGCCGGCCAGCACCGTGCCGACCGCGATGGTGAACAGATTGCCGAAGCCGTAGGCAAGCGTCAGCGTTAGGATCAGACCAGCGGAGATGATGAGCACGCGCCGCGCGGCGACGGCGCGCCGAATCCAGAAGAGCAGCAGCGCTCCGTAGAGCATTGCGCCAAGATAACCGGCGCTCGAAATAATGAAACTCGAGAGCAAGCCGCTTTCCGTCGTCAGCGTCACGCCGCTTCCGCTCGGCATGATGCGCAACCCGTAAACGCTGTTGCCCGTCAGCACAGCAGCGAGCGCGTGGCCGCCCTCGTGAACGAAGGTGACGAACAAACGAAACGGGTAGGTCAATACTTCCGCAAAGGGAACGAACCACAGAGCGATGCTCAACACTGTGACGATCAACAAAGCGCGTACTTGCGGGCGCGCATCCTTGGCCAATCTGAAATTCATCCTTCCACTCTCCTCTCGCGCCGATCGAGCGCGTGCAGTGGTTCGATTTTACGACGAATCACCGAGCGAACCCAAGCCTTTTGGCCCGCAACGGACGTCAAGGGCGATTCCGCTTCGCGACGTATATTCCCCGCGCATAGTCTTGAACCATGCGATCGCTGTTGAATTTCGGCGCGAGCGTCGCGATGGCATGCTTCATCATCGTCACCCAACGACGCGGGATGTGGTCGGCGTCGCGCTCGTAGTAGAGCGGGACCACTTCGTCTTCGAGCAGGCGATAGAGAGCTTCGGCATGGCGCGCGTCGTCTTCCAAAGAAGCGTGCATGGTCGTCGGATCACCGATGGCCCACCCATTGGCGCCATCGAAACCCTCGATCCACCAGCCATCCAGCACCGACAGATTCAAACCACCGTTCATCGCCACCTTTTGACCGCTCGTGCCCGAAGCTTCGAGTGGCGGCCGCGGTACGTTCAACCATACGTCTACACCCTGCACGAGTTGCCGGGCGATCTCCTGATCGTAATCCTGCAAGAAGATGGCGCGGCGCATGATGCGTGGATCGGTGCGCCACTGCGCGATGCGCTGCAAAACGAGCTTGGCTTCCATGTCCTGCGGATGCGCTTTGCCGGCGAAGACGAACTGCACTGGCCGCTCGGCATCATCGATCAAGCGCAACAAACGCTCCGGGTCGGTGAGCAACAAGCTCCACCGCTTGTAACCGGCGACGCGCCGCGCAAACCCGATGGTGAGCGCATCGGGATCGAGCAACGTACGCGCAACATCAACCCTTTCGGGACTCTCGCCGCGTTGCAACCAAGCGTAATGCGAGCGGTGACGGATGAAGGCGACGAGTCGTCGTTTGAGCAACGAGTGCGCCTCCCATAGCTCTTCATCCGCAATCCTTTCGATGGCGCGCGCCCAGCGCTTCTGGTCCAGCATGATCTCGGCCCAGTTCTTGCCGACGCGCTTTTCGTAGATGGAACGAACGAGCGGCGCAACCCACGTCGGCGCATGCACGCCGTTGGTCACGTGCACGATGGGCACGCGCTCGACCGACACGTCCGGCCACAACTCACGCCACAACGCGCGCGAGACTTCACCATGTTTGCGACTGACGCCATTGGTCGAGCGGCTCATCTTGATGGCCAGCGGCGTCATGCCGAAGGGTTCGTCGTTGCGTGTCGGATGAACACGACCGAGCGCGATGAACTCCTCGCGCGTGAGCCCCAATTCGCGCCAGTAGACTTCGCCGAAGCAACGCTCGATCAACGCCGGATCGAACTCGTCGTTGCCGGCGGCAATCGGTGTGTGCGTCGTGAAAACGCACAGGCGACGCACGCGCTCCACGGCTTCCGCGAACCGCAATCCTTGCGCGACGAACTCGCGCGCCAATTCGATGGTCAGAAAAGCAGAGTGACCTTCGTTCAAGTGATAGACGCATGGTTCGATCTTCAGCTTGCGGAGCAGACGCACCCCGCCGATGCCGAGCAGCATCTCTTGCACGACGCGCGTCTCACGATCGCCGCCGTAGAGATGACCGGTGATCCAGCGATCTGTCGGATCATTCTCTTTTAGATTGGAATCGAGCAATAAGAGCGCGACGCGCCCGACCTCCACGCGCCACGCACGGGCGCGCACCATGCGCCCGCGGATGAGGACCTCGACCGTCACCGGCGCGCCGCTATCATCCACCACGGGAGACATCGGCAAAAGATCCGGCTGCAGTTCGCCGTAGTGTTCTTCTTGCCACCCGTCGCGCCTGATGCGTTGCCGAAAATAGCCGTAGCGGTAAAGCAGCCCGACGGCGACGAGCGGCAGCCCGAGGTCGCTGGCAGATTTCAAATGATCGCCTGCGAGAATGCCCAAACCGCCCGAATACGTCGGCAGACTGTTGTGCAGCCCGTATTCGGCGCAAAAGTACGCGACCGGATGAGCCGCCGTGATCTCGCGCGCGCGCCGCTGCGCCCACGTGCTCTTCCGCTCCATGTAGCGGTCGAACTGCTCGGCCAGCGCGCGCACACGAACGACGTAGCCGGGATCGGTCGCCATCTGCATCAGACGGAAATCGGAGACCTCGTTCAGCAAACGACGCGGATTGTGCTCGCACTCTTCCCAAGCGTCCGGATCGAGATCGCGGAAGATGGCCGCGTCCTCGCTCCAACTCCACCAGTAGTTCCACGCCAAACGCTCCAGCGCTCGCAAAGTTAGGGGCAAGGGTCGTTGTTTCGCCTGCCCGCCCTCCGTCTGTTCCGTTCTTTCGACTTTCTCCTCCGTAATCATAACCGCATAATTGCACACTGGTCCGCTGCCATTAGTCAAGGAGCCGCCAAGCGAGTTCGCCGCCACCGGACTTCGCGGCAATTCACCTGAAGGAATGCGCTGGGCCGCCAAGAGGCTTCATCGCACTCAGTTTCCGCCCTTCGCCCGCTTCGAACTGGACAAAACAATGAGGCTGAACAACGCTCGGTCGTTCAGCCTCTCATCAGATATGTTTTCGATATGTTTCCAGGAGCAGCTACAACAAACCGCTGCCCTCTAAAGCATCGTAAGCCGTTCCCATACCGTTGTTGTACCTTTCGACTTGGGATTGGCTGAACTTGTTGATCTCGAAGGCACCGCGCAGTATTTCATCCACATCGTTGCGGTTCTTGACCTTGGCCCCGATGCCTATTCCGAACAGTCCCGTCTCTTCCGTGAGGTGATCGGTGAGGTATTGCGCGACATCTTCTTTTGCCGCTTCGACCCCCTTCTCGGCGATGATCTTGCCGACGAACTCACCAACATCTTTTCCTAATGCGTTTTCGAAAACGCTCTTAAGCTTGCCTCCGACAGGGATCAGATCGAAGACGAAAGAGACGAATCCTTTGACGGCAGCTTCGCGATCCCGCTCCTCTTTGACGGCAAGTTGAAAACCATTCGCCACGCTGCCCGCTAACAAACCGAGTTCATACGGGCGGTTTCCATCGCGGAACCCCTTTGCAAGCTCCTTGAGAGTGCCTAGCAGTTCTTCCTGCTTCGTGCACTTGGGACTATACAAGGTGTCCTCGAAGAATTTCGACAAAGTGACAAGGCCCTCAAGATTCACTTTGGTATCGATCAATCTTTCCGTGAGGAATCGAGCGTCGCTTCGGTATAGCGTCACCAACGCATCGGAGACTCCCGCGCCTTCCATGAGCCGATCGTTGTTGACGACGGTTTCGAAAAGTTTCACCTTTAGCTCGCTCGCCGGCATGCGCGCAGCAGCTTCTAGCACGGTAGCGAGAGGATTGCCATTGCCCACGATGCGCTCGTGATTCCGTTCGACGGCGAAGGGCGAGGCGTTCACGACGTCGAGGAAAGATTCGAGACCTATCTTCCCGTCCCCCAGTGCGCCGGCGTCGAGCTTTGTTAAGATCTCACTAAGCACTTTGGGATCACCGCTCATGGCGCGCGCGGCCCCGTTGAGCATCTGCAGATCGTTAGAGGTTTGCGCCTTGGCAGCATGTTCGATGGCGCTGACTGCGTAATCGCGCATCAGCCGCGCTGACCCGCTCTGCGCGATGAGGTTTCCCGTGTACTCATTGTACGGCGGGTCAAGAAGCACTCCGGGAGTGTTGTTCAGGTACTCGGCTTCTGCGCGAACCAAGCGTTGCGCAAAGTCGCTCCCGAGTTTTCCTCGGTCGTAGGCTGCTCCCAAAGAGCGTGCGATGATCTGACTGTCGCTCGTGCTGAGGCGGTCATCGCCTCCATATGGCGCTGGCTCACCCCCCGCGGCGCGTAGAATGCGCAACGACGCTTCGGAATCATCTTTAACCAGCTTCGCGATCAGCTCCGTGCGAAAGGCCTCATCGCCGCTTCTCAACTGTGCCGCTAGTTCGCGTGCACCACCCTGCGCGTAGCCCAAACCGTAAGCTTCATAGACAGCCTCTATGCTCTTTTCGACGCTCGGTTTGGAACCACCTCCTCGGGCATAGACAGCCCCGCTGCTCTCCTCGACGTTGGAGCTGACTCCTCTGGCATCCGCCTCGAATTCAGTCCGTAACTTGTGCTCGATCATGGACCCGATGAAAGCCAGCTCACCCTTCATGCTCTCGCTTCCATGGTTCTGCTCCTCGTAGTTCGGCTCCCAATCGGGCAGTGCTGCCGCCTCTTCGGACTCGGAGTTCTGCACCCGACTCCCACTCTCGATTCCCGATGCATCTTCTGTCGTCCCTTCGAACTCAGTGCTCTGCACCCAATTTCCGCTCTCTACTCCCGACACATCTTCTACTGCCATCGTTCCTTCCTCCAAGATCCTCTGAATTCAATGCATGGAAAACACACAGCTTCATGTCCACACCGAGCAGACCTCAGCTTAATTGTTTTCCTAATATTATTATCGGCGGTTTGCGGAAAATGTTTCCTGTTTTTTTTGATCGGCATGTTAAATCTTGATTAAGTATGGATGAATCTTGGCTTGCCTCTGTTATCAGGCTTACGGCAGGCGCTCTGACGTAAATGATCCTGCGGCTGAGCAGGACTCAGCGGACACAACGTGTGGCAGTGAATCTTTATCTCTTATCTTCAAAGGTGATTAGCGAAGGGTTTGTCCGTCGGTTCCTCGATCGAACCTAGTCGTCGCCGAAGGTTTGATGTTCCAAAAATAAACGCCAGCCAAGTCGCATTTCTCTCGTAGGTGCATTTTTTGCAGCCGAGAGCAAGCCCACCTCCAACCAGCGCCTGGACGCCCAGCCTCATTCGCCCTGGGCATCGCCACTGTAGCCAAGTTCGCTAGGTCCTTCTCGTTCCGAAGTACATCTATCGCCTTGGCCCTGTGTTTCATCTTCTTACAAAGCTGCTCCAGCACATTCTTGCTTTTGATGCGCTTATGATAACCGTTAGTCCAAGCAGGCCAAAGCCTCACCTAACCCCCGGGCGCCACTTTCACCACCCGCTCCTAGCTTGCCTTGAAATAGCTCGTGTCCAAGTAGGAGCTAGTCTAGACATTAGTATTCCAACCGACAGCCTGTGCGAAGTGAGTAACTTTAGCAATGATTTCACTCACCGGCTTGCTAGGGTTCACCCATCTGAAACCGGACCCGTCGCCTGTACTAACAAGTAATTCATCTTCGGTCTCTATTTTGTCAGCATTTAAACTGTGGGCTTTTAGATATGCTCGCACGTTTTTGATGATGCGGCTTTCATCGTATCTACTGAAGCCAGCGATCAAAACCGCATCCCACCAAATGTCACTTGTTCCCACAATCGCCTTCAGCGCGTCGGGCGAACAGTTTTCGCTGGCACCAATTTGGTACAACACACCATCAACCATTATTTGGTCACGATGCTCGACAAATTCAAAGTAGCCTTGATCGCTAGCACGGTAATCATCAGCAATAATGCAAGCCGCGCGTCCGGCGAACGCATAAACGAGCAGCTCACGCGAAATGGCCTCCCATGCTTGTCCGGCTTCAGTCGAAGGCAGAGGAACTGGCGAATCAATCAAGACCTCATTTGGTTCCTTAATTGTAACGGTGACAGCCAAATTCATTCGTTGCTTGGCCCTCCGACTGCGGCTTCTGCCGCCGCTTCGCCTGCCGCCGCACCGACGAACGCGCCGCCGATGCTGCCGGCCAAACCACCCAAGAAGCCACCAACGGCTGCACCAGGCACAGCTCCCAATCCGCCGAACATCGCTCCCACAGCTGCACCTACAACAGCACCGCCTTTTGCTCCTGCTAAACCGCCAGCGACTGCACCTGCCCAGCCGCCCGCAACGCTTCCCGCCGTGACCGCCGTGTTTCTGCCAATTGTGCCGCCGTCGGCGTGCACCGCTGCGCCCAAGCGCACAGTGTCGGTAATGATTGCCACCGGACGCGCAACTTTCCCGAAGGCTTCCAGCGTGCGCGCAGCACCGCCTGCCACTTTTAAGGTGGTCGGCGAGATTCGCATGTGCGGATCAGGAACGCCTGTTAAGCTGGGATTTATGTTTACGTGTGGATACGGAGTTTTAGCGTCGGGTATATCGAGGCGAATTACCGGCGCACCAACTGGCTTCGGCGGAGTACCTCTGACCTTTCCCGCCGAAGTATCTCGAATGCCGGTGACAGTATCGCCGCGCGGTGGTTCGAGTCGGTAACGTTGCGGTAGCGTTTGGTCAACAACTACGCCTTTTGCCGTATTGCCGACAATTGAACTGCCTTGTTCGATGAGCCCCTCAATTTCATTGCGTTTGCCCACGCCGTGCATTACCGCCTCACTGCGCTTTGTCGTCCCGCCAGCTTCGCCGCTTTTGCTTGACGGCATCAGTTCACAGGAAGATGTTTGCTGTCGACTAACCGGAACATTTTTGCGAATACAAGTATACACTCGAATGACCTCTTCTATAAGGCTTTCATCAACGTTCGGTTTCGTCCCAGCGCTGTTCTCTGCCTCGAACTCAGTCCGTAACTTGTGCTCGATCATGGACCCGATGAAAGCCAGCTCACCCTTCATGCTCTCGCTTCCATGGTTCTGCTCCTCGTAGTTCGGCTCCCAATCGGGCAGTGCTGCCGCCTCTTCGGACTCGGAGTTCTGCACCCGACTCCCACTCTCGATTCCCGATGCATCTTCTGTCGTCCCTTCGAACTCAGTGCTCTGCACCCAATTTCCGCTCTCTACTCCCGACACATCTTCTACTGCCATCGTTCCTTCCTCCAAGATCCTCTGAATTCAATGCATGGAAAACACACAGCTTCATGTCCACACCGAGCAGACCTCAGCTTAATTGTTTTCCTAATATTATTATCGGCGGTTTGCGGAAAATGTTTCCTGTTTTTTTTGATCGGCATGTTAAATCTTGATTAAGTATGGATGAATCTTGGCTTGCCTCTGTTATCAGGCTTACGGCAGGCGCTCTGACGTAAATGATCCTGCGGCTGAGCAGGACTCAGCGGACACAACGTGTGGCAGTGAATCTTTATCTCTTATCTTCAAAGGTGATTAGCGAAGGGTTTGTCCGTCGGTTCCTCGATCGAACCTAGTCGTCGCCGAAGGTTTGATGTTCCAAAAACAGACGCGCATCCTCTGGCGAGAAGAAGACCAACCTCACTTCCCTGATAGTTGCATCCCGGGCGAGAAAATCGCGGATCGCTTTGGAGACGACGCGCGCTGCTTGATCGCGAGGATAACCGTAGGCTCCGGTCGAGATCGAAGGAAAGGCGATGGTGCTTAACCCTCGCTGTGCGGCAAGCGCAAGCGCGTTTTCGTAGCAACGCGCGAGAAGTTCGGCCTCCTTGCCTTCATGCCGTCCGTAGATCGGACCAACGGTGTGAATGACGTAATGCGCTGGCAGACGTCCAGCAGTGGTCATCACTGCTTCGCCAGTTGGCAATCCTTGCGGGTATTGAGTATTGCGTATTCGCCGACACTCTTCCAGTATCTGTGCTCCGCCCTTGCGGTGAATCGCTCCATCAACGCCGCCACCTCCCATCAAGGACGAGTTGGCAGCGTTGACCACAGCATCAACTTTTTGCTCAGTGATGTCACCAACTATGACGCGCACGCGCCCGTTCAGAAAAGTCTTTTCCGCCATGATTCGCTTGCTTTGCTATGACAATCATCAAACTTTCGACGCGCTCGGCGTCGCGTTCACACCACCTCCATGAACGTCCTCGATTCACTCCGTGGCGGCCGTTGGTCATCGCCGACATAATTCACCGCTGCGGCGCCACTTGGCCCACAACGCACCAAGCTTTGACTTCGTATTCCAGTAGCTAACCCGTCCCGCACTCCGCGCTTCAAAGCAAAACACAGAGGTGCGGCAAGATTCCTCGCCAACTTCGGGTTCAAGCCGACTTGCGCAACCGAAATTTTACGCAAGACGCCCTGGAAATCCCAACACCAAAGAGTTGCAAAGGCACCTGCTCGCCGCGTTTCTCGCCGACAGCAAGATCCCTTTCCCCCTGCTTGGTAGTGAGTTCAACGCGCTTTCGACCATAGACTACAGCAAGTGATAAAAGGCCGTCCGAGTGAACAAGTTGCTCCGTAGAACGCAAATTCTTTAACGGTAAAGTGCGGAGAGTCTCACGCTGCATCCGGAGGCAGGATCGAAAAGCGTCATCAAAGCGCGCGAACGTAATCGGTGGTCGCAGCTGATGCCAGGCTCTTTGAGCGCGTGGTATATAGCTATGCGATGGCGCTGATCATCAGTTCGTGCCAGGAAGAATCAGCGTTGCTGGCGGCCATCCCTTCGCCGCGCTGCCGAAACGCTGGCAATCGGTGTTTCGGGGTGCCTCTCAAGGCTTTGCGAGCAACCAACTCGCGGTTGCACTCGCATCAAAGCGAACGATGGAAGGTCTCTCTTGTCGTCAGCCCACGGCGAAAGCATGCGCGTCGGGATCCGCTTCGCCCGCTGGCAGATTGGTAGCGTTTCACGATCTTGTGTACCTAAAGTCAGGCGCAGTGCACAGGAGCAACACGCTTGCAATCGGCTGTGCCTTGTTGGTCATCGTACTGCTAAGCGCACTGCGTTCGACGGCGCAAACCACGGATTCGCAAACACAGACTCGACAAGATCAAGAGACACTGAGGGTTTTAACCGAAGAAGTGCTCGTCCCAATCATCGCTTACAACGAGCATGAGCATGCGGACCCGACGCTCGAAGCAGACGACATACTCCTGCTCGAAGATGGCATGCCGCAACAGGTCAGAAGCGTCCGTCGCGTTCCGGCCGACGTTCTTCTTTTGCTCGACACGGGCGGCGACGTAAATCCGGCGAAGGACTTGAAGACGACGCGCGCCGTAGCTGCCCGCCTGATCGCGCAACTGCGCGCTGATGATCGTGTTGCCATCATGCAAGTCAACGAGCGCGTCGAGATCTTGCAACACTGGACCACGGACAAGCAGACAGCCGCGCGGGCCGTCATGGAACGACTCTTTTCGGGACGGCGATCCCGTCTTGCGCAAGCCTTGCAAGTCGCCGCCGAGTATCTGGCGACGAGTTCCAGCCTTAATCGCCATCTCGTGTTGTTCACTGATGGAGCGGGAACTTCGCTGGAGCCCATATCTCGCGAAGCGCTCGCACGCAAGTTGATGCAAACGGGCGCCACCATGCACTTTTTCGATTACAGCGAACTTGGACGAGAAGAGATCGCGCGGCGCGAAGCGATCGTCCGTCCGCGCGAGCGAAGTCGCGTGGCGGAAGAGGTGCTCCGCGAACTCCCGCAACAAGCGCGACCGATCTACAGGACGCCGGGCGGTATCACCATCGATCTGGATCGCCAAAGACGCCAGCGGATCGAAGAGTACAAAAAGGCGATGCGAGATGGAGCGGCGCAATTACGCGCGCTGGCAGCGGAAACAGGTGGGATTGCTCGGTCGCCCGCTTCAACTGAAGAGATGCTCGCGCGCGCCGAAGAGGTGGCGCGCAACATTGCCGCGCAGTACATCATCACCTACGCGCCGCGCCGTCCACTCGGCTCTGCTTCCGAAGGCGAGCGCCGTCGGATCGAAGTCGCTCCGCGACGCGCAGGGCTACAGTTGAAAGCACGTCGCGCCTACGTCTATGTCGAGCGCAAACCCGGTTGAACTTCATGCGCCGTTCTCATCGCACGGTTCGACATCAACCGCATCGAACATGCTGTGACGGCGGATCGTCTCGGCCAAACAGCGCGCACGGTGTTCGGTCAACGGATGATCCGGGTCGGCGCTCGTTATCTCGAAAACGCCTTCGTCGATCATCTCGATGGCTAGCGCGCCGAGCGCAATGCCCGGCGCGGCCTCGATCTCCGACAAGTTATGCGCGCGGAAATGACCGCGCTCTTCGACCCAGTCTTCGATGAACGGATCGAGCAGGGCGCGTTTGGCCTCAGCTTCAGAAAGATAAGAGCCCTCGACGACGACGCAATACAAACGATTGGAACTGTTCTTCATGATCACGATCTAAGCAGCTGATCGCTGCAACAGGCAAAAACGCGATTTCCTCCTTGACTTCGGTGCGGTGCGCATCCCAAAAGGAAAGATCGAAGAACGGCCCACGAGCGCGCCGACCTTGAGACCGTCCGTTCCAGCGCGCCGACGGAAACTTCCGCACCAGTTCTTGTACGAAAGAACGCCGGTCGGCGTCAAGAGGGCTTTTGCGCTCCTCCCTCGGCGGCATATTCGCTGGCCGGGACGGAACGAACCGATCGCGAGCAGTGCTCGCTACCATCCATCAGGGCTACGCGGCATATTCGCTGGCCGGGACGGAACGAACCGATCTTCGCTCACCGGAACGCAGGCTGATTCCAGCACGCGCGCTCGGCGCTGAGCGGCGGGGTCTCTTTTTTACCAAAGTTTCACGGCTCTTTCCGCGCCGTCTCTCGCACACCGTCGTTTTGGCTGGAGCAGGCACGGTCGCACTCGACCGTGCCGAAAAGTCGCCGGCGGTTGCGCGCAATCAGTTCGTAGAGCGCACGCCCGATGAACCTCGCCGGTCTGGTTGAAAGCACGGGCGCGAGCGCGCGCCATCCAGGCAAGATGCGTATGATCTCCAGCCAAGCATCGTACCCTGTGGCCCACGCGCCATCGGTGAGCCGCCGGACGTGCATGCGCGCGTGCAACTGCTCACGCGTTGTCGGAGCGGCGCGGGCGGCGACGTGGTCTTCATTGTAGTCGAGCCACTCGATGGCGCGCGTGCGATCCCGGGGCTCCACCAAAGCGCGCATCCGCTGGCAGAGGCGGCACCGTCCATCGACGTAGACTTCAAGCACTTGCGTCTTGCGTGAATCCATCGCGCGGCTCGCTTTCGTAAATTGAGCGGCGTATTATCTATGTTAGCAGATCAGGGAGCGATGTTCGATCAAACGCCCGCAACTTACCGATGAGTCACTACGCCAGCGGGCGAGATCGTCGTTTTGCTGCCGAAGCGTCTGCCATCTGAATCGCACGTCGGTCGGGTGAGAAAGAAGATGAACGAAGAAGGACGAGAAGCGAGATTCCACGCGACGATGAACGAACAAGGCCGAGAAGCGAGATTTCACGCGGCGGCAGCGGCTGTTCTTGCTGCGGTCTTCGCGTTTGCCGTTTCATACCTTTTCCGCGTGCAATTCAACGCCGCGTTTCTTCCCGAAGTGAGCGCGCAGCTCGGCATCGAGTTTTCGCCGCCGCGTGTGACGCGCTGGCTCATCGAAACCTTCGGCAAAGGTGCCAAGATCGGCGGCGTCGCTATAGCCTTTCTCGTCTACTTCGCCGCCGCAGCGGCGCTCGGCCTTTTCTTCGCACGCACGCGCGACGTGCTCCCCGGCAAGACCACCATCGCGCGTGGCGTCGCTTTCTCGCTGCTGCCGATCACTTTCACCGCGCTCTTCATCGGCGCTATCCTCTGGATTCAACCGCAGGTCCTTTCCGGCTATCCGGTGCGCCCGACAGTCATTTCGCTGTTGCTTTTCAACCTCACGTTCAGCCTACTGCTCAGCCTGCTGGCAGACGTCTCCGAGGAAGGCGGAAGCCGCTTGGCCCACTCCATCGCCCGCCGTCGAGCGCTCTTCGGCCTCGGCGTCGCCGCGGTCACCGTCGGTTTTACGGCGCTCGTCCTGCGCGGGCTGTTTCGCTCGTTGGTCGCTGCGGTGGGAGTGGTCAGCGGCCGACTCCCTTCGTTCCGCACGCCGAACGAAGAGTTCTATCAAGTCTCCAAGAACGCTTTCAATCCGGCGCTCGACGCGCGTGAGTGGAAGCTTTCGGTCCGTGGCAACGTCGAGCGGCCGTTTTCGTTAACCTACGATGAACTGCTTTCGCTTCCTATGGTCGAGCGCGATGTGACGCTTGAGTGTGTCTCGAACGAAGTCGGCGGCAACCTCATCAGCAACGCGCGCTGGACCGGTGTGCCGCTCAAGTTTCTTCTTGAACGCGCCGTGTTGCGCGATGGGAGCCGTGATCTGGCGCTGCGTGCCGCCGATGGCTACACCGACAGCATCCCTGTGGCATGGGCGCAACGCGACGAAACCATGCTCGCCGTCAAGATGAACGGCGAAACGCTTCCACGCGATCATGGCTTTCCGGTGCGGCTGCTCGTGCCCGGCCTCTTCGGCATGGAGAACGTCAAATGGTTGACCGAGATCGAAGTGGTCACATCGGACTTTCGCGGCTACTGGCAACAACGCGGCTGGGCCGATACGGCCGTGGTCAAAACCATGTCCAAGTTCACCGTGCCGCGCGATGGCGAGATCCTACAGGCTGGACAGACATACGAAGTCGGCGGCGTCGCCTTCAGCGGTGATCGAGGCATCAGCGCAGTGGAGGTCTTGATCGAACGCGCCGACCACAACGCGCCCGGCGGAACGTGGGTCAAGGCCGAAATCTTGCCCGAA
>CAKZOF010000748.1 GCA_937135995.1 uncultured Pyrinomonas sp. | reverse complement strand
GCACGAGCGACGGATCGAGGCCGTCGATGTCGATGGTCAGATAGACGTTCTCCGTGAGCGCCGAAATGGCTTCGCCCCAACTCTGTGGTCTTCCGACGACATCTTTGGCCCAGAAGATGCGCGTCGGCAACCGATCTTTGACCCGCGCCTCTTCCGCTGAGAGAGAACGGATGCCGAACTGCACGATGGGGATTTGCAGATCCTCCGCGATGCGCCGCATCACGCAAGCGTGCGAGTAAGGCGTGCCATCGTAGGTCGCGCGCAGGTCGGCGTGGGCATCGAGCTGAAAGACCGAAAGGCGCGCGTAGCGCTCGGCGTGGGCGCGGACGATGGGCGCCGTGATCGAGTGTTCACCGCCGAGCGAGACGAGGAACTTCCCTGTGGCGAGAAGCTGGCGCGCGTCGTCGTAGAGCCGTTGTTGCATCTGTTCCGGTGTCGGCGCGGGTGGCATCACAGAGAGCGTGTGGATGCCTATGCGATAGGTTTCGCGGTCGAGTTCTTCATCGTAAAGCTCCATGTTGCGCGAAGCGTCGATGATCGCTTCCGCGCCGCGGCCCGTGCCCGCGCCGTAAGAGACGGTCGCCTCGTACGAGATGGGCCAGATGAGCACGCGAGCAGCGGTCAGCGAAGAGAAACGCTCTTCGCTGATGCCGCCGAAGTTCATCGGAAGGTGAGCCGCTTCAGACATCGCCTCTTTACGGCACGTCGACCGTCAACTCGCGCGCCAGCGTGAAGTTCGGACGTTTGCGCCCTTTCATGTACTTGGCGCCCGTCTGCGACAGCGCCGTGATCAGAATCGGCAACGCGATGGTTGGATCGCAATTGACGTAGCTCGTGCTCGCGCCGCGTGCGAGCTTGCCGTAGATGAAGTTTTCGTCGTTGACGCTCAGCCCTGACCGCCCGCCCGTCGGCAAGACTTCGGTGCCGATTTGCACGGCGTACTTGTGACCGCTGCGTGCCGGTGCTTTGATCACGTCCATGGAGTTTTGCGCTTGTTGGAGAAAGGTGCGCGGTGCGCCGCCGCCGATCTGAATCGTACCCGTTGCGCGGGCGCGGGCGAAGATCTGCGCGATGTCGAGCGCGTCTTGCGCCAGATCGAATTGAAAATTATTCTTCTTCTCGAACCGCGCCGTGGCGATGCCAGCGACGATCAAGCTGTCGGCGATGTCCGGACAGAAGACGGGGACGCGCGATTTGAAGGCCGCCGTCAAGACGCCGTCGTCCGTAGAGATCTCGGACAGTTCGCGTCCGAGCAGATGCAACAGCTCGCGCACCGAGTAGGCGCGTGTCTGATCCAGTTGGTTGACGAAACCGCTGACCCATTCGGCTGCCTCGCGGTACTCTTCTTCGCTCGCCAGTACGTCCAGCGTGCGCGCGACTTGGGCGGCCTCCAGTTCGGCGTCGGGCATGCTCGGATGGGCTTGATAATGCTGCCGCCCGAGCGTTTCGTGCAGGTCGTGGAAGATGAGCGTGCCCGAAAGCACGAGTACGTCAACGAACCGATTCTTGACGACGTAGGCGAGCAAACGGCGCATTCCAGCCGGAATGAGCGGCCCCGAGGCGGCGACGAAGATCACCGTGTTATCGCCGAGCATGTCGAGCCAGATGCGATGCGCTTCGGCTAACTGACGTGCACCGAAACCGGCCCCTTCCATCTTCTCCAACAATCCGGCGATGGACCGATCGCGGTCTACTTGAATCGGGCGGGTCGGCGTGGTCAGATAGCGTGATGGTCGCGGTTTGCGTTGTGTAACCATAGACGTCATTTGTGATCCTCTTTTTCTTCTCGTTGAAATCCTCGAACCGTCCTTGTTGCCCGTTCAAAGGTTCGCCGCGGCGAACCTCTCTACAGCAAAAATCAATCTCGATGATGGCGGCGATGCGGGGTCGAGCCGTTGGCCGACAAGTACGTGTAGGAACCGATGCGCGATTCGTAATACTCGATCAGTTCCATGCCTTGCGCTTCGCTCAGTTCGCCGCGCCGGATCAACTGCTCGACGCGGCGGCGAAAGCCTTCATGGAGCTGGTTCCGATCGTAGTGAGCGCGTTCGACCGCTTCGCCGATGCTGGTTCCGGGGATGACTTTTTTGATCAAGTACCCGTCCTCGTCGATGTAGATGTGCGCTTCGTTCGGGTTTCCGAAGAGATTGTGATTGCTTCCCATCACTTCCTGATACGCTCCCACCAGCAAGAAAGCGATGTAGTACGGCTCACCCGGTGTCAGCGAATGAAGTTCGAGGATCTGCTTGACGTCGTGCAGATCGACGAACTTATCGACGACGCCATCAGAATCACAAGTTATATCACAAAGCGTCGCATATTCGGTCGGCTGTTTGTTCAGCCGGTGGATCGGCACGATGGGGAAGAGTTGATCGATCGCCCAGTGGTCCGGAACCGAACGAAAGACCGAGAAGTTGGTCAAGTATTTGGCGCACAACAGGCGGCGTAGTTCATCGAAATCTTCCGAGACGTACTCGGTCTGGCGAGCGAACTTGTCGGCGCGTTCGCAGACGTCCCAGAAGAGCACTTCGCCTTTGGCGCGATCTTCGAGCGAGATCAACCCGAGGTTGAAGAGCGTGAAGAGTTCGTCGCGGTGTTCGAGCGCGTCATGGTAGTACTCACGGTAGTTCTTAGCCGAGATGGTCGCGCGTAGATCGGCTAGTTCGATGATCACCTGCGGATCGTCGTCGTCGATCTCGATCGGCTGGATGTCTTCGACCACCGTTTCGATCTCGTCTTGCACGTTGGTGACGAGCATGGCGTGATAGGCGGTCAGAAAGCGCCCCGATTCTTGAATGATCGTCGGATGCGGAACGTTCTCGTCCTCGCAGACCTGTTTGATCGTGTAGACGACATCGTTGGCGAACTCTTGCGCCGTGTAGTTGGCCGAAGAATCGAACGCCGTACGCGATCCGTCGTAATCGACCGCCATGCCGCCGCCGACGTCGAGAAGATCGATCGGCACTTTCATCTGCCTGATCTTGGCATAGACGCGCGCCGCCTCTTTGATCGCGTTCTTGATCCGCTTGATGTCGGTCAATTGCGAGCCTATGTGGAAGTGGAGCAGCCGCAACATCTGCACCCGATCGGCGTCCTGCATTCTCCGGATCACTTCGAGGATCTCGGTGGTGGTCAGCCCGAACTTAGCCGCTTCGCCGCCGGATTTCTCCCACCGCCCGGATCCTTTCGAGTAGAGCTTGACGCGAATGCCGACCATCGGCACCGGGCCCTCTTCGTAGCGTTCGGCAAGGCGCAGGACATGGTCCAGTTCGCTCAGTTTCTCGATGACGACGACGACGCGCTTGCCCGAGCGCGCGCCGACGAAGGCCATCTCGATGAACTCCTCGTCCTTGAAGCCGTTGAGCACCAAGAGGCTGTCGGGCGATTGTTCGAGCGCGAGCGCGGCGTAGAGTTCCGCCTTGGAGCCGGCTTCCAGTCCGAAGTCGTATCGCGACGCCTCCCGCAAATACTCCTCGACCACGGCGCGGTGTTGATTGACTTTCATCGGGTAGACGCACATGTGCGCGCCTTGGTAGTCGAACTCGCGGATGGAATTGCGAAAGGCGCGTTGCAGCTTGCGCACCTGGCTCGTCAGCAGTTGCGGAAAGCGCAGCAGTACGGGCGTGCCGATGCCGCGTCGTGCTAGGTCGTCGATGATCTCCTTGACATCTGCGGCTCGCGAGTCATTCTCCGACGGGCGGACGATGAGATTGCCCTTGCGATTGATGTCGAAATAACCCGCCCCCCAGTTTTCAATCCCGTAGATTTCAAGCGTCTGTTCAATGGCTGTGCTCAACTTGCGGTCTCCTACCTTGTCCTTTCAGGTTCGTGCGGCGCGTGCGCCGTTCGAAATTTCAGAAGTTCCGGGCGCCTCTCCTTCGCGTGTAGGTTTTCGGGTTGGAACACTCGAACGCGCAATGTAACAAAAAAAGGCGAGCCGGTCAAAAACTATTTTCGGGCGGCTAGCGGCTGCTTTTACCGGGCGACCGGATGCTTAGCTTTCGGCAACCGCAGTGGCCGCTTCTTCGATCCGGCGGGCGTCGAGCGTGGTTTTGCAGGAGACGACGTTGGGCGGAAGCATGGGCGGCTGGTCGCGACTCCCGCGCAATTCTTCGCTGAGCGCGATGACGAATCGGCGGAAGCCGCACCGTCGGTACTCGTCGAGGCGGGCGCGGAGATCGCGCGGCGTCCAGAAGCCCAAGATCTCGAGGTAGACGCACTGACCGGTCGGATGATGGAGAACGAAGTCGGGCGCGAAGATCATCTCGCCGACCTGAATCAATTCGGTGGTCGGCGCCAGCCGCCACGTGCGCGCTTTGCGTTCCCAGTCAGAGACAAACTTGGCCGTCAGTTCATCGTTCGAAAGAGAAGGCTGCGGTTGTGGCGGGCGCAACTGGTGCTGAAAGGCGTTGAGCTCGTAGAAGGCACGCTCGCCGTCTTTGGTTTCAATCTCGGCGCGCATCCGCCAGCCGCGGCAGGCAAGGAGTGCGGGCAAAAAAGCGGCCATCTGAATGCCGTACTTCTGCGAACGATGAAAGAGCGAGACCGGTCCATCGAGCGTGACGACGTAGCCGCGATGAGCATCGCCACTGATGCGATGGATCAACCGATAGGCTTTGATGGCGTTGAAGAGTTCGCGGTAGTGCGTCGGTTCTTGCGGTTCGATCTCCAACCGCATCTCAACGCAACGGTAAAGCAGGGCCTGCGCTTGGGCCAGGTTGTAGCGGTCGATGAGTTCGCGCGGCGTCGGTTCGTCAAAAGCGCTCATCTTTTGACGTTGCTCCAGATCGGCGTACAGACCGGCCAGCAGTTGATCGGGCGAACAGCCGAGAAGCGCTGCCGTCGCTTCAAGCGCGCGTCGTCGTTCCATTGCTTCGAGCGTCGGACGACGCGCGTGCAGGAAGAGCGCGCGCCGAAGATCACTCGGATCGGCGACCGCGGCGGTGTCGAACTGACAGCGGTCGGTCAGCAGCTTCGCCAATCCGCGAAGCGTCTTGTAGTCAGTTGCCGTGCCCGCATACTCCTCGACGGCAGCTTCCAGTTCGGCGCGCGTCTTGCCCACGTGCGCGCGGAAGATGGCGATCAGATCGGTTGCTTCCGCGATCTTCTCCGGATCGTCCGGATTGATCCGGCGCGGCCCCGTTCGGTTGCCGCGCCGCCAGCTCATGGCTAGCTCGGCGGTCAACATTTGCAAGCGAACCTCGTACTGTCGGCGCGCGCCTTTCGCCCAATCTGATCCCGATGTGGCCACGGGAAGTTGCAGCCGTCTCGGTCATGCGGGCAATGCGCGTCGCGCTCTCGTTTCGCTGATCATTGTCGGCGCTGATCCTGCAAATTTCAATTCGGCGGCACCGCGCCTTGCCGGGAAGAAGTTATCCAGTGCGGATCTCTTTCCGAAGATGGCACCCGGATGCAGCGAACCGTTTGATCTGCGCGACGCCCCGCCACCTACGGATCAAGTCCCGTTATTTTTGAGGCTCACCGAAGCTGTTGTATGATCGGGCGTGTCTTTGGTTTTGCAAACCGCCTCGCTCGTGAACGGTGTTAGGCAAAGGGCGTGCGCTTCGAAGTAGAAGTTGAATTATGAATAGAAGAATCAAGTACCATGCTGCCATGAAACTTTTTCTCTTTCTTGCTTGCGTGACCCTGACGCCGTGGGCGGCCCTGTCCGCGCCGTCAGCCGCGGCCCTGAAGGCCGCCGCCGACTATAGCCAAGCCCATGGTGGACAAGCCTTTTTGGTGATGTTCGACGGCCGGATCGTCTTCGAGCGCTACGACAACGGCGGAGCAGTGGACAAAAGGCAGATGCTGGCCAGCGGGAGCAAGAGCTTTGTCGGTGTGGCCGCGGTCGCCGCCGTGCAGGACCGCATCATTCGACTCGACGACCCAGTGTGCGAAGCCATAACCGAATGGAAGAACGATCCGAAAAAGGCCAAGATCACTTATCGTCAGTTGCTGACGATGACCAGCGGACTGACGCCCGGAGAGCGAGGCCGAGCCATTCAAGCACCCGCTTGGAGAGAGATCGCCGCCAAACCGATGACTGGCCAACCCGGCGAGCAATTCGAATATGGGCCATACCATCTCAACGTGTTTGCTTATGCTCTAGAGCGGAAGCTTGGTCAGGAAACGTTTGAAGCGTACCTGAAGCGACGCATTCTGGACCCGATCGGGATCACGGTCGAGTGGCGCTTCCGCTGTCAGGACGGGCACCCCCAGGTCGGTGGCGGGGCGTTTGTGACCGCTCGGGACTGGGCAAAGTTTGGCGAGTTTGTTCGTCTGGGGGGAACTTGGAACGGCAAGAAACTGATAGACTCCAGCCTGTTGACCGAGTGTTTCCGAGGGACACCGCAGAACCCAGCCTATGGGTTGACTTGGTGGCTGAGGCGGGAAGTGTCTTCAGAGTTGCGCCGGAAAATTCCCATTTTGTCGCGGGAGTGGGGTGATGTGGCCAACGCCGACTGGCTGCCTGCGGATTTAGTGGCGGCGTGCGGGGCGGGCAAGCAGCGGCTGTACGTCATCCCGTCCCTCAAGCTCGTGATTGTGCGCCAAGGCAGCCTCGGCCGAAGCCAGGGCTTCTCTGACTCGGAGTTCCTCAGTCTTTTGCTCCGCGGCAAGTCGGCGGGCAAATAGCTCGCGTCGAGCGGATGCCGAATCATCCGCCGCAGCCGACCGGGGCCGCAGCGAGGCTTTTCGAGACGCACAGAACACCAAAAGCGGCCGCGGCGACTGAGCAGTGTTGCTATCGGCGCCGGTCACGTCAGGTTGTTGCAGCAGTCCATCGAGGATTCAAGAGCTTCCAATCTGGAAAGGGCAAGCAAATGTTCTTAGAGCGTGTCTGAAAAGTCGTTCAAACGCGCAGTCTAGCAAGCATCAGGCGAATCATCGCCGCATAAACCATCGCCTCCGATGTTTCCGGTAATGTTTCGTAATCTTTGCTCATCCGTCGATTTTTCATCAACCAGCCGAAAGTTCTCTCGACTATCCACCGCTTCGGCAATACTTGAAAGCCTTTCCGCGACTCGTTTCGCAACACTTGCTCGACTCGGATTTTGCGCCATCTATCCAAACTTTCGACCGCTGCGAACAACCGCTTGAAATAGCCGCCGTCCAACCAAATCAGGCGCAGTCGCCACCACTTTCTCACTAATTCTCGAATGACCAACTCGCCGCCGGTTGTTTCCGACACATCGGCGGCGTGAACGACGACCGTGATCAGCAAACCCAAAGTATCAACCAAAATATGCCGCTTTCTGCCTTTGATGCGTTTGCCGCTGTCAAAACCAACCGCGCCGCGCGCCGTATCCGCCGTTTTGACCGACTGCGAATCGAGAATCGCCGCCGAAGATTGCGCCTCTCTGCCCGCTCGTTTTCTGACCAATCGGCGCAGACGCTTGTTTATGCGCTTGAATAAGCCCTCTGTGCGCCACACTCTGAAATAATGATAAACGGTCTTCCACGGCGGATACTCTTTTGGCAGATACCGCCACGCGCAACCTGTCCGCACCAGATAAAACACGGCATTGAAAATCTCGCGCCGCGTGTGGCGCGGCGGTCTGCCAAAGTTTCTTTGCTTTGGCAAACACTTTTTGAGAAACTGATACTCCGCGTCAGTCAAATCAGACGGATAAATTCGTTTTGTCACAAAAACAATCTATCAAACTGACGCGGACTTTTCAGACACGCTCT